>JAFYMV010000074.1 GCA_017548225.1 Bacteroidaceae bacterium
AGAAGGGCGATAAGGTGAAGATAAATCAGCCGTTGGGACTCATACGCCCTGATGCTTCGGGGAACTATACCATGCAGTTCCAATTGCGTAAAGATACGCAAAGTCTTAATCCTGAATTATGGGTTGCCTTTTGATTGAGGTCGTCCCTTGTTACTGATATATAATATATGAATATTAATGATTGCCTTACCCAAGTAGTGAGTGAACTTACCACTCCTAATGCTTGCGATGCGCTTCTCTATCATCATACCGATGGACATGCCTTGCCCTCGCTCGATAGGTTGAATGAGGTTATCGGCCTATGTCGTGCCATCCTTTTCCCTGGTTACTTCGGACACTCAGGTGTCAGTAGCCATACGATAGCTTATCACACGGGTGTCAATGTGGAGAGCCTCTTTTATAAGCTTACCGAACAGATACAGGCGGGGTTGTGCTTCGATGAAGAGCAGGAGTCGGCCGATGCTGCTGCTATTGCAAGTCAGTTTATTGAACGCTTGCCTCACCTACGCCGCTTGCTTGCCACTGATGTGGTGGCAGCTTACGAGGGTGACCCGGCTGCTACCAGCTATGGTGAGGTAATCAGTTGCTATCCTGCCATTCGGGCTATCAGCAACTATCGCATAGCTCATGAATTGCACTTATTGGGTGTTCCGCTCATACCTCGTATTATCACCGAAATGGCTCATAGTGAGACGGGTGTCGATATACATCCAGCTGCTACTATTGGCAGCCATTTTACGATAGACCATGGTACTGGTGTGGTTATCGGTGCTACCAGTATTCTAGGGAATCATGTGAAACTTTATCAAGGTGTTACTTTGGGCGCCAAAAGCTTTCCTCTTGATGAACAAGGCAATCCCATTAAGGGTATTGACCGTCATCCCATCCTTGAGGACAATGTGATAGTATACAGTAATAGTACAATCCTTGGGCGCATCACCATTGGAAAGGATGCAGTCATTGGTGGTAATGTGTGGGTAACCGAAGATGTGGAGCCTGGTGCTAAAGTGCTGCAGCGTAGGTAGGTCGTCTGTATTCATCTCGAATCTTTTAAAGAAATTTGCGTCAATGAGGAAAGCTTCATATCTTTGTAATCACTATAGGATAGGAACAAACAATAAAATAAACTCTTCAAATCTTCTGTAACCATGAAAAGAATCCACTCCGCACTTGTTGCGTTATTGTGTCTAGCTTTTACAACCCAAGTGGTGTATGCTCAAAGCTATCACGAGGTGTCGTCAATCCAAGGTGTTGGCAACTATTCTCCTAAGAATCCTAATACGTTGTGGTATACTACTTCGTCAACGGCTACAGGGGTGAACTACCCGTGGATGGAGTATGCACTCCCTCTCGGTAATGGTGAACTCGGTTGTATGGTGTTTGGTGGTGTAGCTCATGAGGAGTTGCAGTTCAATGAGAAAACTCTTTGGAGTGGTCCGGCCAATGTTGTTGGTGCTGCCAGTGGTAATCGTACGTTCATGAATTTTGGTTCGCTTATCATCGCCAATAAGGATGCTTCTATTTGTGATGGCGTTACGGACTATGTTCGCTACCTTGACATCGAAGAGGGTATTGCTGGTGTGGAGTTCAAGAATATGAATGGGACCAAGCAGGTGCGCAAATACTTCAGCTCAGCTCCTGATCAAGTAATTGCAGGCCAGTACAAAAGTGAGGGCGCTGATAAATTAAGTCTGGTGTTCAGTCTCAACTCGGGTGAAGGTATCAATGCTAGTGAGGTCGTATACGAGGGGAATACTGCTTCATTCTCTGGTGCGATGACTGTAAGGTATGCGGCTCGCCTACATGTGATGGCTGACGAAAATGCTACGATAACTGCTACAGTCGATGGCATCACTGTGGAGAATGCCGTTGAGGTGACCTTCTACTTGAAGGGGGCTACCAACTTCAATGGTGACATGGAGGTGCTTGATAACTATTTTACCGATGAAACCATCGAAGAGGTGGATGCCAAAGTAAAGGAGGGTATTGAGATGGCTGCTGCCAAGGGCTTTGAGGCTGTTGAGGCTGCCCATGTGGCCGATTTTGTGAGTATCACCAGTCGCATGACCTTCAACCTTGGCCTTGAAACTCCAAAGGTGGATACCAAGACTTTGATAGATAGTTACTATCCCAACAATAAGGAGGGTAACAGCAAGGAGAACGACCATCTATTCCTCGAACAATTGTATTTCCACTATGGTCGCTATTTGGCTATCAGCTCAAACCGTAAGCCTATCGCTGCTCCCAACAACCTGCAGGGTATATGGAACGATCGTGGCGCTGATTCGCCTTGGAATTCTGATGTGCATACCAACATCAATATCCAGATGAACTATTGGCCTACTGAGATTACTAACCTTAGCGACCTACACAAGCCTTTCGTGAACTTTATCATTCGTGGAGCACAAAGCGAGGGTTGGAAAAAGGTAGGTGAGCGTTACAACGACGGCTATGGCTGGAGCGTGCTCACCGAATCGTCACTCTACAACAGTATGAGTACTTGGGGAGATAACTATCTTGTTGCTAATGTATGGTATACTAGTCACCTATGGATGCACTATCGCTATACACAGGATAAGGAGTTCTTGAAAAAAGCCTTTCCAGTGATGTGGAGTGCGGCAGAGTTCTGGTTTCATCGCTTGATTGAGGATCGCGGGTTTGACAATACGGAAGATGAGCAGGCTAATGTGCGCAACTATCATACTCCCTATAAGTTTGCCCCTGACGGCACATTTGTAGCACCTAATGAGTTTAGTGCTGAGCAACATGATAATCAAACCGAAGATGGTACAGCGCATGCACAGCAGATGATATATTATCTCTTCACAAACATCAAGGAGGCTATTGATATCCTTGGAGCCAAGAAATTGGGCTTGACGGCAGTTGATATCGACAAGCTTGACTACTACCTCGAAAAGACCGACCGTGGTTTACATACCGAGATTTATACTGGTGCATGGGGTGAGACCTATAATGGCGTGAAGAAGGGTGACCAACTCCTCCGCGAGTGGAAGTATACTCCGTATGATATATCTAACGACCGCGGGCATCGTCACATGTCGCATGTAATGGCTCTTTTCCCCATGGACCAAATTACTCCCGAGAGTGAGTATTTTGTTCCTGCCGTAAACTCGCTCAAATTACGTGGTGATGTTGCGACGGGTTGGTCAATGGGTTGGAAAGTGAACCTTTGGGCGCGTGCTCAGGATGGCGACCATGCTCACCTCATTATCAAGAATGCTTTAAAACACTCTACTTCGTATGGTGTCAATGCTTGGGCAGGAGGTATCTACTATAATCTCTTTGACTCGCACGCTCCATTCCAGATTGATGGTAACTTCGGAGTATGTTCGGGTATAGCCGAAATGTTGATGCAGAGTGCACATGGCTATATTAATATATTACCAGCACTGCCTGCCGTATGGGAAGATAAAGGTGCGGTGACTGGCATGAAGGCTATGGGTAATTTTACCGTAGATTTTGATTGGAAGGATGGCAAGTGCCAGCAGGTGAAGATTGTGAGCCATACAGGAGCAAAACTTCGCGTTCGCTGTGTCCGTGGTGCTGTTAGTACTGCTGAAGCTAAAGTTACAGTTAATGGAAAGAAGGTGAAGGTGAAAGTTGACGAACATGGTATTGCTACCATCCCCTGCAAGAAGGGCTGCTCTGTAGAGATTGATTATGCGGGGCGTTAATTTTTTCCAATAAAAATAGTGTAAACCATAAAAATATACATTCGCCATGAGAAAAATATTTCTGATACTTGTGACTATCTTGTGCACACAATTGGTTGCACAAACAACCGTGACAGACTTGTCTCAACTGAGCAATGAGAAGGTGTATACTTTGCGGAGTGAACGTGCGTTCTTGCTCTACAGCGCGGCTTTGCCGAGTGAAATATGTTCGAGTAATGGTAAGTCTGTAGGTTCAGTGGGGTATTCATTAACTGACTCTAACCAACAGTTCCGCATCGAGAAGAACGGGGCTAACTACTACCTATTTAGCGAAGGTGCAGGCAAATATGTAGGTGCCAATGGTAACTTTACAGAGACTCCATCGGCAGCTCTGTCGCTGACTAAAAGAAGTGGAAACTATCCTTGGATGCTTACAGTTGGTGGGCAGGGACTTAATTCACAAGATAGAGGACAGACTAATTCGGGCATCGTCGTTAATAGTTGGACTACAGCTGATGCTGGCAATTGCTACCAACTTGCAGAGGCTGTGGCCAAGGCCAAGGTTTACTCGCTTACAGTGCTCGGTGCCGATGGCGGCATAACCTTTGATGACAGGCATTACCAGGATGGCGATACCATTGAAATTAACAAGCCTATCAAGAATACTAGTTTTACGGCAACTCCTATTGACGGGAAGATTGCTATTGTAAGCATCGATGGCCTGGATATCTATGTGAGCTATATGGATGCTGCTACCAAGTTCTACACGATGCGTGGAGGACATGGGGGTTATGTAAGCTTGGGAAGTGGTTACACTGAAGGGGGCAATCTGTTGCTTTCTAAGACCGATGCTCCGAAGGATAACAAAGGCCTTTGGGCTTTTGTATCTGTAAATGGTGGATACAAGGTGTATAATTATTCTACTGGTCTTTCTAAAGTGTTGGGCTTTACTGGCAGTGAGGCTGCTGCTCGCGCCACTATGGTAGCTCCTGACGTTACTACGCATACCACCACCTTTGAAGGAAATGTTAAATTTGATGGTACTGCAGGATATATAAAACTGAAAGGTACAGGTAATTATTGGAACAAACGTGATAAATACCTAGCACTTTGGGGTTGTGGAAACGAGCCTGCAGGTGACACTGGTAGCCAATTTTATCTTAGCGAAGCTGATTATGTAAGCTATCCCGATGAATACATTCATGAGATTACTGACATCACTGGCGTAAGCACTTACGAGCCCAAGAACCCCAACACCTTGTGGTATACTACCTCTGCAGAGGCTACAGGTGTTAGCTATCCTTGGATGGAGTATGCACTTCCTTTGGGTAATGGTGAACTCGGTTGTATGGTCTTCGGTGGTGTAGCTCATGAAGAGTTGCAGTTCAACGAGAAGACTCTCTGGAGTGGTCCCGCCAACACGATAGGTGTAGGTGGTGGTAATCGTACCTTTATGAACTTTGGTTCACTCATCATTGCCAATAAGGATGCATCCATTTGGGATGGTGTGACCGACTATGTACGCTATCTTGATATCGAGGAGGGAATTGCTGGTGTGGAATTCAAGAATGCCAACGGTACCAAGCAGGTGCGCAAATATTTCAGCTCTGCTCCTGACCAGGTAATCGCAGGTCAGTATAAGAGTGTGGGCGATGATATGCTGAATCTTGTCTTCAGTCTTGAAGCAGGATCAGGAATCAATGCCAGCAACGTAGTTTATGAAGGTAACACTGCGGCATTCTCTGGTGCCATGACGGTGAAATATGCAGCACGTCTGCACGTTGTTGCAAACGAAGGCGCCGAGGTGGTAGCTACATCCACCGGTATCAGCGTGAATAATGCCTCTGAGGTGACCTTCTATCTTAAGGGGGCTACCAACTTCAATGGAGATATGGAGGTGCTCAATAATTATTTCACCGAAGAGTCTGTTGCTGATATCGGCAACAAGGTGGAGTCTGCTATTGAGTCTGCTATCGATAAAGGGTTCGAAGCTGTGGAAGATGATCACGTGGCTGATTTTACCGCTATTACTAAACGCATGACCTTTGATCTTGGGCTTACTACTCCGAAGGTAGATACCAAAACTTTGATTGACAACTATTATCCCAACAATGGGAATGCTGATAGTAAGGAGAATGATCATCTTTTCCTTGAGCAACTCTATTTCCACTATGGTCGCTACTTGGCAATCAGTTCAAACCGCAAGCCTATTGCAGCTCCTAACAACTTGCAGGGTATTTGGAACGATCGCGGTACTAATTCTCCTTGGAACTCGGATGTGCACACCAATATCAATATTCAGATGAACTATTGGCCCACTGAGATCACTAACCTCAGTGATTTGCATAAGCCTTTCGTGAACTTTATTATCCGTGGAGCACAAAGTGCTGGTTGGAAGGAAGTTGGTAAGCGCTACAACGATGGTTATGGATGGAGCGTACTCACCGAAACCTCACTTTATAATAGTATGAGTACTTGGGGTGATAACTACCTTGTAGCCAATGTATGGTATACTAGCCACTTGTGGACACATTGGCGCTATACTCAAGATAAGGAGTTCTTAAAGAAAGCTTTCCCTGTAATGTGGGATTGTGCAGAGTTCTGGTTTCACCGTTTGATCGAGGACCGTGGTTTCGACAATACAAAGGACGAACAGGCCAATGTAAAGAACTATCACACTCCTTATAAATATGATCCCGATGGTACATTTGTTGCTCCTAATGAGTTCAGTGCTGAGCAGCACGATAACCAAACGGAGGATGGTACAGCTCATGCTCAGCAGATGATTTACTATCTCTTTACCAACCTTAAGGAGGCTATTGAGATACTCGGTGCTGACCAGTTGGATATCACGGCAGAGGATATTGCTAAACTCGATCTTTATCTTGAAAAGACTGACCAGGGTTTGCATACCGAAACATATACAGGTGCTTGGGGTGAAACCTATAATGGCGTAAAGAAAGGAGAGAAGCTCCTTCGCGAATGGAAGTATACTCCGTTTGATATCTCTAACGATCGTGGTCACCGTCACATGTCGCACATGATGGCTCTCTTTCCCATGGACCAGATTACTCCCGAGAGCGAATTCTTTACACCCGCAGTGAATTCACTCAAACTCCGTGGCGATGCTGCTACAGGTTGGTCAATGGGTTGGAAGGTGAACCTTTGGGCGCGCGCTCAAGATGGAGACCATGCTCATATTATCATCAAGAACGCGTTGAAACACTCTACTGATTATGGTACTAATGCTGGTGCTGGTGGTATCTATTACAACCTCTTTGACTCACATGCTCCGTTCCAGATTGATGGTAACTTTGGTGTATGTTCAGGTGTTGCTGAAATGCTTATGCAGAGCGCACATGGTTATATCAATGTGTTGCCCGCATTGCCCGCAGTATGGGAAGCGCAAGGTAAGGTTGCTGGCATGAAAGCCATGGGTAACTTTACAGTAGGATTCCAATGGCAGGCAGGTAAGTGTGAGGCAATCCGTATTCAGAGCCATGCAGGTGCAAAACTTCGCGTTCGTTGTGCGCGTGGCGCGAAGTCAATGTCTGAAGCTACAGTGTTTGTAAATGGTGTTGCGACCGATGTGGCAGTTGATGCGAATGGTATAGCAACTATTCCTTGCAAGAAGGGTGATAATGTGGTGATCGAATTTGTAGAGGGGGCTGACATAGTTACTCCCAAAGTTGAAAAAAAAAGCACAAAAATCTATTCTCTCGACGGTCGTCAAGTAACTAAAATGCAGCCTAAAACCATCTATATTGTTGATGGAAAGAAGGTGATGATCCCGTAAGAATTGAATTTTAACTAGATTAGACAAGGGAGGAGTCGTATGATTCCTCCCTTGTTTGTGTGCTTGTCCGATAGGATAAAAAATATTAAAATATTTTGTACTCCTCTCACTTTGTCGTATTTTTGTGGAACATTAGTATTACAAAAGAAAATAAGACAAAAAAGATATGAAGAAACTATTATCGGCCCTTTGCGCTGTAGCTGTAGCGCTGCCAATGTTGGCACAAGTTAATGACCCTATAGTAATGACCATTAATGGTGAGGATGTTACTCGCTCGGAGTTTGAGTATTCGTACAACAAAAACAATACAGACTTGGTCATTGATAAGGCTTCGCTTGATGAGTATGTAGAACTCTTTGTGAACTATAAGCTTAAGGTTGCTGCAGCCAAAGATGCACAACTTGATACGGTAGCTGCTTTTTTGAAGGAGGTGGCTGATTATCGTGCTCAACAAGCAGAAGAGTATCTACTTGATTCTGCATTTATTGAAGAGGAGGCTCATAAGACTTATGACGCAACAGTGAAGAATATCGGTCCTGATGGTTTGTTCCAGGCATCTCATATCCTTATTCGTTTGTCGCAACAGGCTTCGGCTGCTGATCAGGCACGCGCAGAACAGCTCATAGACTCGCTCTATATGGAGTTGAAAAAAGGTGCTGATTTTGCAGAGATGGCCAGATTGTATTCCGAAGATCCGGGAAGTGCACGAGATGGTGGTATGTTGCCATGGCTTTTCAAGGGACAACTACTTAAGGAGTTTGAGGAAGTGGCATTGGCTATGCAGCCTGGAGAGTTGAGTCGTCCCGTACTTTCTCCCGTTGGTTACCATATTATATATATGAATGGTCGTAAGCAGTTTGAACCCTATGAGTATCATCGTGAAGGCATACATCAGTTCTTGGAACAACGAGGAATACGAATTCAAGCAAAGCGATCAATGGGTAAGAAATTGGCCGCTCAGATGGGTGGTGGCATCACTCCACAACAAGCGCTTGAGCGTGCAGAGTCTGAACTTGATACTAAGTATCCCGAATTTGGTTTCTTGATGAAGGAGTTCTATGAAGGCTCGTTGCTTTATGAAATCAGTGTACGAGAGGTGTGGAACAAGGCTGCTAATGATGAGAAAGGCTTGGAGAAATATTTCAAGAAGAACAAGAAGAACTATCGCTATGACGAGCCAGTGTATCGTGGACTTGTGGTACATTGCATATCAGAAGATGTATTGAGTCAGGTAAAGAAGGTTGTAAAAAAGCAACCGCAAGAGGAGTGGGTGAAGATTATTCGTTCCACTTTTAATAGTGATTCTTTGATGCAAGTGCGCATGATACGCGGTCCTTTCACTGTGGGTAAGAATGTGTATGCAGACTATTATGCCTTTGGAAAAGGTGAACGCCCCGAAGCTGTGGCTTCATTGCCTTTTACGGGTATTGTAGGTAAATTGCAGAAGAAAGGTCCTGACACATATGCGGATGTGCGTGGAGAGGTTACTGCAGATTATCAAAACTTTTTGGAGCGGTTGTGGGTTAAGGAGTTGCGAAAGAAATATACAGTGGTGCTTTACCCCGAAGCGTTAGCAACAGTTAATCAACATTGATGACAATGAATAACCAATGGTATCAGCATTACATTCTCTTGGGGAAAAAGGTGAGGGGATGTTGGCTTCTTTGTGCTCTTTTTATATTGGCTTCGTGCCAAAAGGAGGTTGAGCATGGAGGGAAGACACCATTGGTGCAGGTTGGCAGCCATTTTCTCTATCAAGAGGATATGAAAAGGTCACTGCCTTTGGGAATATCGGGTGCTGATAGTGTAGAATTTGTTCATAAATTTATCCGCAAGTGGATAGAGGAGCAGGTGCTCTATGAAAAGGCGGAGCATAATGTGCGTGGTGATGAGCGTATAGAGCGTATGGTAGCTGATTATCGTCGTACGCTTGTGCTGAATAGCTATGAACGAGAGTTGCTCCAACAAAAGTTGCCTGAAGAACTTCCTGAAGAGGATTTGCAAAGATATTACGATGAGAACAAGCAACTCTTCATACTTGAAGAACCTGTGATAAAGGGTGTCTTTATAAAAGCTCCGCTCACATCGGCAGGTTTGAAGGACCTTAAGAAATGGTATAAGGACAACTCTGATGAGTCGCTTGAGCAATTGGAAAAATATGCTTTCCGTAATGCTGTCCTGTACGAGTCTTTCTACGAACGCTGGGTACCTGTTTCGGAACTCGAGGGGAAGGTGATTGTCAATCTTTCAAAATTGGGAGAAGACTTTGAGAAATATCGGAATATTGAGGTCGAAGATGATGAGTATTGTTACTTGCTTCATGTTGATGAGTATGTAATGAAAGGAGAGGAGAAACCTTACGACCTTGCGCGACATGAAATCGTAGACTTGCTAGCCAATAATCGGAGGGTGGAGTTTATGGAGAGAGTGAAGAATGATTTGTATAATCAGTCCGTAGAAATGGGCAGAATTAAATATTACAGTAATGAGACAGTGCAAACTTTTGACGGCACTATGCGCAATGCTGATGACAGCAATATCGCTGGTGGCACAAGATAATGTGATAGATGAGGTGCTTTGGGTTGTAGGTGATGAGGCCATCCTGAAATCTGATGTTGAGCAAGCCCGTCTATACTACATGATGCAAGGGAAATCAATAGAAGGCGAGCCTTATTGTGTTATTCCTGAGCAACTGGCGATACAGAAACTCTTTTTGCACCAAGCTGCAGTAGATAGTATTGAGGTTACCGAGCAGGAGGTCATCAATGCGGTAGAAAGCGAAATTAATCAGCGCATAGCCCAAATTGGCTCGCGTGAGAAAATGGAGGAGTATTATAGCAAAACTTCAACTCAAATTCGTGAGGAGTTGCGCGAGACTATGCGCAATCGCATGATTGTAGAGAGAATGCAGTATAAGTTGTTTGAGGATGTTAAGATTACTCCTTCCGAAGTGCGTCGCGGATATGCACAGATGAAGGAGGAGGAAATACCTTTTGTGCCTACCCAAGTGGAAGTGCAAATCATTACCCAACAGCCCGAGATACCATTAGAGGAGATAGAACGCGTAAAGTCTGAACTACGCGAATATGCCGAGCGTGTGAATAGTGGTGATGCTCAGTTCTCTACATTGGCAGTGTTCTATTCGCAAGATGAAGGATCGGCACGACGCGGTGGCGAACTTGATTTCTTTGGTCGTGGTGAGATGGTGCCCGAGTTCTCGGCTGTGGCGTTTAATCTTACTGATCCGAACAAGGTTTCGAAGATTGTGGAGACAGAGTTTGGCTTCCATATCATTCAGCTCATTGAAAAGCGCGGTGATCGCATCCGTGCACGCCATATCTTGCGTAAACCCGAGGTACCCGCTGAAAGTTTGAAGGCGTCGATGGCGAAGCTTGACTCGATAGCGGGAGATATTCGTAGTGGCAAGCAGACATTTGAAGAGGCTGTTGCGCTATCCGCAGACAAGAATACGCGTAAGAATTTTGGCTTGATGAGCAATGAGATGACTCTGTCGTCTCGTTTCGAGTTGCAGGATTTACCGCAAGAGGTGGCAAGAACAGTCTATTCTATGGAGGTTGGTGAGATTTCGGCTCCCTTTGTCATGATTGATAAGCGCGGCAAAGAGGTGTGTGCCATTGTAAAACTAAAGAGTCGTATTGATGGACATAAAGCAACACCGACAGAGGATTTTCAGGTGGTGAAAGATGTTATCATCGCACAAATAAAAGAGAAGAAATTGGAAGAGTGGATCAAAGAAAAGCAAAAGACCACTTATGTGCGCATCAACGGCAATTGGTGCGACTGTGAATTCCAATATCCAGGTTGGGGAAAGAATTAATCATGCGCAGACAAATAGCGATATGGATGGCCATCATGGCGGTTTCCACCTCCTTGATGGCGCAATCGGTGCAGCAAGTTGCTGCACCGCAGCTTGTTATGTCTGAAGCGGTGGTGGACACCATGTTGGTGGCTCCTACCGATAGTACCAATGAACGCTATGTGTATCTGCTCCATGCAGATGAGACGCGATACAATCGAGCTATCAATTCCGAAGCGCAAATACTTGTAGGTGATGTGGTGTTTCGCCACGATAGTATGTATATGTACTGCGACAGTGCGCTCTTCTACGAAGCCAGTAACTCGCTTGATGCATATGGTAATGTGCGTATGAATCAGGGGGATACGCTATTTCTCTATGGCGACAGGTTGCATTACAATGGAGATGAGATGCTGGCTAAAGTGCGCGAGAATGTTGTGATGATAGATAAGGCGATGACCTTGACTACCGACAGCCTTAATTATGATCGCACGATTAATCTCGGGTACTACTTCAATTGGGGCACGGTAGAGGATACGCTCAATGTACTCACTTCGGAGTGGGGTGAATATGATACGCAAACCAACGATGCTGTATTCAATTACGAGGTAACGCTTACCCATCCCAACTTTGTGCTCACTTCCGACACATTGCGCTACAATACCAAGACGCAGGTGGCTACCATTGTGGGGCCGTCAAATATAAATAGTGCTCGAAATCATATATATTCCACTTTGGGACGCTATAATACTGCCACAGAGCAGGCATTTTTGCTTAATCGCTCGGTGCTAACCAATGATGATAAGCGTCTGGTAGGCGATAGCATTTATTATGACCGTAATGGGGGGTATGGTGAAGCTTTTAATCATGTTGAAATGGATGATTTTAGTGGAAAAACTCGTCTTACGGGCGACTATACCTATTATAATGAATTATCCGACTCTGCATTTGCCACTCGGCGTGCTGTAGCTATAGATTATTCGCAAGGTGATAGCATGTTTATTCATGGCGATACCTTGCGTCTGCTTTCCCGGTTCCCTGATACCGATTCGGTGTATCGCATCGTGCAGGCATATCGTAAGGTGCGTATCTACCGTGAAGATGTACAGGCGGTGTGCGATTCATTGGTCTTTAACTCGCTTGATTCGTGCATGACAATGTACTTTGACCCTGTAATATGGAATGGCTCGCAGCAAGTGTTAGGTGAGGTGATACGCGTATACCTCAATGATAGCACGGTAGAATGGGCGCATGTGGAAAATCAGGCTTTAATCGTAGAGCAGGTTGACACAAATAAATTCAATCAAATCGCAGGTCGCGATGTAAAAACTTACTTTGTGAATGGAAATATTGACAGGTCTGATATTACGGGTAATGTGATGGTGGTATACTATTACACCGAAGAGGGAGATAGTGTGGCTTTCGGGATGAACACGACGGAGTGTAGCTACCTGACTGCTTATATGAAAAACCGTCAGGTGGACAAGCTGTATATTAGGGAACAGTCTAATGGTGTGTTCTATCCCATTACTCAAATACCTCCAGGCAAAGATAAATTGTCCAATTTCGCCTGGCTTAATAAGTTGAGGCCTTTGAGCAAATATGATATCATGGTGTGGAGAGGTAAGAGTGAGGAACAAAAACTGAAGGTGGCGACACGCAGAGAGGTGCCATTGCCTTCACTGAAAGGATTAATAGACAAGGAATAAGATAAGCATGGGATTCTTTAAACAACGCAAACCGAGGGGATTCAGTCATCAGTATATTTATGTCGATGAGCGTCGTGAGCGGCTGAAGGCGATGGAAGAGCGCGCGCGTCGTGAGCTGGGCATGGTGCCTGAAGCCGAGAAAACTACCGAAGAACGCATTCGTGGCAAGTTTGTAGAGCAGACTTCGCATTTGAAGCGTCAGCAAGAGAAGGGTAAGCCTTCTTCTTCAAAGTGGTTGATTATCATAGCAGTACTTTTGGTGGCATTGATTTATGCCTTGCTTAACTAAACGATATTATCATTCTGAAAACATAGTGAATATTCTTTATGGCTGAAGATTTGATACATTTGCTTCCCGACTCGGTGGCCAATCAGATAGCTGCAGGTGAGGTGATACAACGCCCCGCGTCTGTAGTGAAGGAGTTGGTGGAAAACTCCGTTGATGCGGGAGCTACTACAATACAGGTGCGACTCACCGATGCGGGGCGTACCAACATACAAGTAATAGATAATGGTAAGGGCATGTCGGAAACGGATGCCCGTATGGCTTTTGAGCGTCATGCCACATCAAAGATTAGGGAGTCTGCCGACTTGTTTGCCTTGTATACTTTTGGCTTTCGAGGCGAAGCATTGCCCTCTATAGCCGCTGTTGCCCAAGTGGAATTGCGTACTCGTCGCGAAGAAGATGAATTGGGTACTGTCATCCATATGGCGGGGTCTAAATTGGAATCGCAGGAGGTGGATATGTGTCCTGTGGGTACTAATTTCCAGGTGAAGAATCTTTTCTTCAATGTCCCCGCTCGTCGTAAGTTCTTAAAGTCCAATCAGACCGAACTTAACAATGTGCTGACGGAGTTGGAGCGTATTGCTTTGGTGAATCCGGAAATCGCTTTCTCGTTGTATCACAATGAAGTGGAGTTGATGAATGTGCCGCAATCTGCCATGCGTCAGCGTATACAGCATTTGTTTGGCAAAAAACTTGGCCAGGAACTGCTCTCATTAGAGGTTGATACGACTCTGGTCAAAATAAATGGTTGTATTGGAGTTCCCGAGAGTGCTCGTAAGAAAGGCGCTCACTGCTTCTTCTTTGTCAATGGCCGATATATGCGCCATCCATATTTTCATAAAGCGGTGATGGAGGCATATGCGCATCTTATTCCTGTGACGGAACAAGTCCCTTATTTCTTGTATTTCACGGTAGATCCCTCACGAATAGATGTAAATATTCATCCTACAAAGACAGAGATAAAGTTCGAAGACGAGCAGGCCATTTGGCAAATCTTGATGGCTTCGGTGCGTGAAGTATTGGGGCGCAGCAATATGGCTCCTACCATTGATTTCGATGTAGCCGATTGTCCTGATATTCCAGTTTTTACCAGTGGTGATACTTTGCCTCCTCCTCCGATGCCCACAGTAGATACCAATTATAATCCATTCAAGCAAAGTGGCGGCTCGGAAGGGTATAAACGCCCCTCTACTCGCTGGGAGGATTTTTATAAGGGGGTAGAAGGCTCTTCAGTAGGGCGTGAGGTGAAGTTTGATGCTCCCTTCGAAGATAGTTTGCCTTGGGATGTTACCGGTGGAACGACAGGTGTTGATACTCAAAAGAGTGGACAGTTGTTTGTTGGGAATGAGGAAGAGGTGCAATGTGGTTGTTCTGACTGTTATCAGTACAAGGGACATTATGTTGTAACTTCGATGAAGTCAGGGATGGTGTTGATTGATCAGCATCGTGCACATGTGTGCATTCTTTTTGAGCGTTACCTAAAGCAGTTGGAAGAACAATCGGCAGTCTCGCAGGGTATGCTTTTTCCGGAGATGATGGAACTCTCTATATCGCAGGCTGCATTTTTAGAGTCGCAGCTTGAAGATTTTGCTCGTTTGGGTTTTGATATTAGCAATATGGGTGGTGGCTCGTTTGCTATACAGGGAATACCTGAAGGGATAGCGGGACTAAATCCCACGAAATTGGTCGCTGACATGCTCGCAGGTGCAATGGAAAAAGGGAGCATGTCAAAAGAAGATGTTCATCGCAGTATGGCATTAACAATGGCTCGCTCGGCAGCTTTGGTCGTGGGCGAGGTACTTTCTGCGGCAGAAATGGGTCGTTTGGTTGATGAGCTTTTTGCTTGTGAAATGCCCAGCTATACCCCTGACGGCAAGAAGACATTCGTTGTAGTTGAGGATGTGGAAATAGAGAAGATGTTTCGCTGATTATTGAGTAAAACCGATAGAAAAAGCTTGTTAAAATCAATATTTCAGCGTTTTGAGCGTTTTTTTTACAAAAAAACATTGATGGGTTAATTAAATTGTGTAACTTTGCCCCATTAAAATGCCTTGTTGGCTTTAGTGATAGGAAAAAAGATTATAAACAATAAAAAAAGAAAAGTATGAAAAAGATTTTGATGGCAATGGTTGTTGCCGTAGTTTCAATGGGCGCAATGGCGCAGACAGAGGACTACCCTGTGAAGAAGCATAGCGTGATGACCAATGGTTTCTGGGAGAACTGGTTTATCTCTGCAGGTGCCGGTGCACAGGTGAAGGTTGCTGCATTGGGCGAAACCGCAATGTTTGAGACTTTGACCCCTGATTTCACAGTTTCACTTGGTAAGTGGTTTACTCCTGGCTTGGGTCTTCGTTTGCAGACTCATTTCCCTACTTTCAAGGACAATGCTGATGTGAAGAACTCTGTGTTTGCTCTTTATGGTCAGACAATGTTTAACTTGACAAATATGTTCTGTGGTTACAAGCAAGATCGTCTTTACAATGCTATCCCTTACATTGGCTTTGGCCGTCTTTGGGGCGATGTTCTTGGATGGACACCTTGGACTGTAGGTTACCTCAGTACTTTCCGTTTGTCAAATTCTTGGACAATTGACTTGGATCTTTTCTTGAAGCAGTACAATGCTATCCACAACTATCAGGGTCGTAACTGGCAGGCTGGTGCTACTGTTGGTTTTGCTTGGCACATTGGTGGTCGTGGTTTTGACGCTTCTCCCGATATGGCAGCTGTTGCTGCTATGCATTCTGCGCAGCTCGCAGGTTTGAACGATGCGCTTTCTGCAGAGCAGGCAGAGAATACAAACCTCAAGGAGCAGTTGGCAAAGAAGCCCAAGGAAGTTATCGTAGAGAAAGTTGTTAAGGAAGTTCTTGCTGCACCCCAATCAGTATTCTTCTCATTCAACTCTGCAAAGATCGCTTCAAAGAAGGAGATCCTCAACCTCGAGTCTTTGGCAAACATGGCCAAGAACAATGGTGCTAAGTTGAAGATTACTGGTTATGCTGATAGCGCTACAGGTGTTCCTGCTTACAACCAGCAGCTTTCAGAGCGTCGTGCTCAGGCCGTTGCTAAGGAGCTCGTTAAGATGGGTGTACCTGAAGAGAATATCGTAATCGAGGCTAAGGGTGGTGTTGATGATATCAAGCCCGCTTCTTACAACCGCCGCGTAATCATCGAGGCTCTTTAAGAATCAGCTTCTATATCAATAGTATGGGAGGGTCGCACATGCGGCCCTCTTTTTTTGTTAGGTGTGGTAGTTTGAGTTAATCTTCTCCGAGTGAAAACAAATCATTCTTTTTAGTGTTATTTCGGTGTATTAGATATTTTATGGTAAACATAAACTAAAAACCTAACAGTATGAAAAAAGTATTTTACCTAGCGGCTATGGCTGGTATGTTGTCAATCTCTACCGCCAACGCCCAAGTAACACGAGTAGTAGAAGTTGCTGAAGTGCCCGTCTCAAAGTATAGCGTGCAGACGAATAGCTTCTGGGACAACTGGTTTGTGTCATTAAACGCAGGTGCTCAATTCTCTTATCTTTCTCCTGCGGGCTCACAGGAGTTTAAGGATCGCATCACTTTCTCTGGTTTGGCATATGCTGGTAAGTGGTTTACTCCTGGCATGGGTATGCGCTTGGCATATAATGGAATGAGGTATCAAGGGTATAGTGACAAGCAGGACTATATGAATCTTCATATTGATGCCATGATGAACATTACCAATATGTTGATGGGTTATGATGCAGAACGAATGTACAACTTGATCCCTTATATTGGTATGGGTGGTGTGCGTGTGTTTGATCTCAATAACTACTCTTTTGGCTTTAATGCGGGTATCTTGAATACATTCCGTTTGAATGATTCTTGGGCAATAAACCTTGAAATGTCTGCATTGCTCGCAGAGCAGGACATGGATGGTGTAGTTGGCTCTAAAAGAGGTTTTGACGATCTCTTCTCATTGACAGCTGGTATCACTTATAATATCGGTGGTGATACATGGAATAATACCCCTGACATCAGTGCGCTTGTTATGATGAATGCTGCAGAGATTGCAGCTTTGAACGAAGCTCTTGCGCAGGAGCAGTCAAATAACCGTGTTCTTCGCAATCAGCTTGCCCAAAAGCCCAAGGAGATTGTCAAAGAAACTGTAATCAATGATCACGCTTCGGCTCCTCAATCTGTATTCTTCTATCTCAACTCTACCAAGATGGTGTCGCAGGAGGAGCTTGTAAACCTTAAGGCTATTGCTGATATGGCAAAGCAAGACAATGTGAAGCTTCGCATCACAGGTTATGCCGACAGTGCTACTGGTAATGCCAAGTATAACCAGACCTTGTCACTCAATCGTGCGCAGGCTATTGCCAATGAGTTGATCAAGATGGGCGTGAATAAGGCAAACTTGACTATCGAAGGTATGGGTGGCGTGTCAACATTGAATCCAGCGTCTTATAATCGTCGTGTAATTATCCAAACAATGTAATACGAGGTGTGTATTCTCGCTTGCTAGGAGGGGGCAAATGTCCTCTCCTTTCTGATTTTATCTCCCAAAAACGAGAAAGTTTAATAAAAAATGAAAATATTTTTCGATTTTCTTTGCAGATATCAGAAAAAGCTGTACCTTTGCACCGCTTTTCAGAACGATGAAGGCTTTCGGGCGTTTAGCTCAGCTGGTTCAGAGCATCTGCCTTACAAGCAGAGGGTCGGCGGTTCGAATCCGTCAACGCCCACAAAAAACTGAAACTTCATCGCGAAAGAGAAGAGTCGTTCTCGCGAATTTCGGGCGTTTAGCTCAGCTGGTTCAGAGCATCTGCCTTACAAGCAGAGGGTCGGCGGTTCGAATCCGTCAACGCCCACACAGAAGTCCACTGATAAGTGGACTTTTTTCTTTATATACCTCTCGATAAGTCTTGTTTTCTGGTGCTCTTACATGTCGAGAGAAAATTAGGATAAATTTGCTTTTTTGTTTGCATATTCGTATCTTTGAAGATATAACTATACCACTATGAATACTATTGACTCCACTCAAATGCCGCAGGGTTTTTCCTTGTGCATTCATGAAGCTTGCCCTCTGGCGGAGCAGTGCCTTCGTCGTATGGCGTGGGCGGCATTACCTGCCAGTGAGGAGCGTATTTGTATCATCAACCCCATGCTTGCTACGCCTAGCGAAGCGTGTCGATACTATCGCTCTATAGCTCCCGTAACCTATGCTCGTGGTTTTCGAGGCATGCAGTCCCAAATGCTCCCTGCGCAATACGCAAGGTTTAGCGAGGCGCTGATGAAGCGTTTCTCGCGCTCGTCTTATTATGAGCACCGTCGCGGCACAATGTTATGTTCGCCCAGCGATATAGCCTATATTCGTGATGTGTTGAGCGAACTTGGACTCTCGGGTCTAGAGTTTGATGCTTACGAAGAACACTATAATTGGAGCGATTGAAACGATCGGTCAGTCCAGAGCCTTCTGGACTGCAGTCCAACGCCTTTTGGACTCGAGTCCGGGAGGCTCTGGACTGACAAGAGGACAGAAGCGACAATCTGAAAGCAAAAGCGCTAAAAATTTCTTCATTTGCAAGGTTTTTTGTACTTTTGTCAATCAGAATATAATAACATAAGTATATGGAAAAGAAATTCAAGAGAACGACCGTCACTTCGGCACTTCCCTATGCCAACGGTCCTGTACATATTGGTCATTTGGCGGGTGTGTATGTGCCTGCAGATATCTATGTGCGCTATCTTCGTCTCAAGGGCGAAGAGGTGCTCTTTGTGGGTGGATCTGACGAGCATGGTGTGCCCGTTACTCAGCGTGCCCGCAAGGAGGGCATCACTCCGCAGGATGTAGTAGATCGCTATCATAACATCATCAAGAATAGCTTCAAGGAGTTTGGTATTTCGTTTGATGTATATAGCCGTACCACATCGGATGTGCATCACAAGTTTGCGTCGGACTTCTTCCGTAAGCTCTACGATGAGGGCAAGCTGGTGGAGCAGTCTACCAAGCAGTTCTACGATGAGAAGACCGAGAAGTTCCTCACTGACCGCGATGTAGTGGGCGAGTGCCCCTATTGCCACAAGCAGGCCTATGGAAACCAGTGCGAAGAGGGTTGTGGACGCGCTCTTGAACCCACAGAACTTATCAATCCCCGTTCGAAGGAAACAGGTGAGACTCCCGTGCTCAAGGAGACCAAGAACTGGTACCTCCCCCTCAACGAGTATCAGCAGTGGTTGAAGGAGTGGATTCTCGAAAATCACAAGGAATGGCGTCCCAATGTATATGGCCAGTGCAAGTCTTGGCTCGACATGGACTTGCAGCCTCGTGCCATGACCCGCGACCTTGACTGGGGTATCCCTGTACCTGTAGAGGGTGCTGACGGCAAGGTGCTCTATGTATGGTTTGATGCGCCTATCGGATATATATCAAACACCAAGGAACTCTGTGACAATGAACCCGAAAAGTGGGGTTCTTGGGAGAAATGGTGGCAGGATGAGGATACACGCTTGCTTCACTTCATCGGTAAGGACAACATCGTGTTCCACTGCATCATCTTCCCCGTGATGATGAAGGCCCACGGCAAATATGTGATGCCCGACAATGTACCTAGCAATGAGTTCCTCAACCTCGAGGACGACAAGATCTCAACCTCACGCAACTGGGCGGTGTGGTTGCACGAGTATCTTGTGGACTTCCCCGGCAAGCAGGATGTGTTGCGCTATGTGCTCACTGCCAATGCTCCCGAAACAAAGGACAATAACTTCACTTGGAAGGACTTCCAGGCACGCAACAATAATGAGCTCGTGGCCGTATATGGTAACTTCGTGAACCGTGCCCTCGTGCTCACTCACAAGTATTTTGATGGTAAGGTGCCCGCATGTGGCGAACTCACCGACTATGATAAGGCCACCATCGCCGAATTTATGGATGTGAAGGCCGAGGTAGAGAAACTGCTCGATGGCTTCAAGTTCCGTGAGGCACAGAAGGAGGCGATGAATCTTGCCCGTATCGGTAACAAGTATCTCGCTGACACCGAGCCTTGGAAACTTGCCAAGACCGACATGGAGCGCGTAGGCACTATCCTCAACCTTTCACTTCAGTTGGCGGCTAACCTCGCCATTGCTTTCGAGCCCTTCTTGCCCTTCAGCAGTGAGAAGTTGCGCGGCATGCTTGGTATGGAAAACTTCGAGTGGGAACAGCTCGGTCGTACCGATCTCCTCGTTGCTGGTCACCAGCTCGGCAAGGCAGAACTCTTGTTCGAGAAGATTGAAGACAGCGCTATCGACGCACAGATGCAGCGCCTCGAAGATATCAAGAAGGCCAATGAGGCTGCTAGCTACAAGGCTGAGCCCGTGAAACCCCTCGTGTCGTTTGAAGATTGGGAGAAACTCGACATCCGTGTAGGTACCGTACTCGAGTGCGAGCGCGTGCCCAAGATGAAGAAGCTCCTCAAGTTCAAGATTGCCGACGGCCTCAATGACCGTACTATTGTGAGCGGTATCGCTGAGCACTATGCCCCCGAGGAGCTCGTAGGCAAGCAGGTACTCTTCATCGCCAACTTTGCTCCCCGCCAGTTCAAGAACGGCCTCGTGAGCGAAGGCATGATCCTCAGCGCCGTAGACTACGATGGCTCACTTGCCGTGACTTCACTCCTTCGCGAGGTGAAACCCGGCAGCCAAGTAGGATAATTACACATAGATAGACTGCAATATCAATGCATAGTGACTTAGTGCCTATGTAAGGGTATTGCAGTTTTTTTACATCTTTACCTCTGCAAAAGTACAATAAAAGTTTTATCTTTGTACGCAGGAAGGAAGTATACAGTCATGGTAGATAGACCCAAAATATCCGTTGTTGTAGCCGTATACAATGCCGAGAAGTCTCTCAGGCGTTGTGTTGATAGTTTGTTGGCGCAGACTTTCGGGGATTTTGAGGTGTTATTGATAGATGATGGTAGCACTGATAAGTCTGGGATGATATGTGATGAATATGTAAAGAAAGATAAGCGCTTTCGAGTGTTTCATCAAGCCAATGGGGGAGTAGCTGCTGTTCGTCAGAAAGGCATTGATATGGCATTAGGTACCTATTCTATTCATGTTGATTCCGATGACTGGATAGAGCCTACCATGTTGGCTGAGCTATATGATGAGGCGTTGAAAACCGATGCCGATATGGTGTTATGTGATTATTATGAAGACGATGGGCATGCATCCCAATATAGATCTCAACAATTAGAAGATTTTTCGACAGATGGGTTGATTCGAGGAATTCTGAAAGGGCAACTCATGGGCGTGTTGTGGAATAAATTGATTCGTCATGACATTTATAAGAAGTATAACGCTCATTTTATAGTAGGGATAAATCACAGTGAAGATGTACTGATATGTATGCAACTGTTGCTTCAGCGTATATCGGTGGTGTATATGGGGAGCGCATACTATCATTATGATACGACCAACACTGACTCAATAACAAGAAATTATACCGCTGCAACATACGATATGAGGAAACGCTATATTGCAGCGTTGCAATCGCTCTTGCCCTCAACTTTTCAAAATTATGTTGATATAGCAGCTTTTCAAGTTAAGGTCGGAGCATTTGTTAATGGGGTAATGTCGGCCAAAGAGTATAAGGCATACTATCCCTTATCTATGAAGCATATTTTGACTTCGAATCATTCTCCTCGCATAAAGGTAGCCTTTATGTTGGCTAATATGGGCTTGTTCGGGATAGGTAAGTGGTTCTATAAAACATATTCAAATCACAAGAAGCAAAAATCTCGCAACATATTGTTATGGGGAGATTATATGCTAAATGCAGGACCAAGTAATGTTCATCGTTCGCTTATAATGCATTCGGGCGGAGAATTGGACCATGTAAAAAGTCGTAAGAAATATGCCAGGTACATAGAACTTGCTTGGAAATGCCTTATGGCAGATGTGGTCATTCTACCTTCATTCTCCTCGCCGCAAGATGTTAAATTGATTCGAATGCTATGTCGGAAACTTGTGTGTATCTCTCATGGTTGTTTGAAGTTGGAGAGCGTTATTAATCATCAAAGTTGTGAGCAAGAAAGGGTGGAGAAGGGTGAACGATTTGTGTTTGACTCTGCAAAATCCATTGTTTGTGTTTCTGAGAAACATATGCAGTTGCTGAAAACTCAATATCCTGAATTCTCGTCAAAGATGACATTCGTCAATAATGGGTTGGAAATATCTCCTCGCAATCAGGTAGAGAAAGTTCCATGCACTATAGCTGTTAGTGGTGGAAATAGGAGCATAAAAAATAATATCTATGTTTGTCAAGCCATACAATTGCTCAATGATTCAGGATTCCACTGTAAAATAAGTGTTTTTGGTAGAAATTACCCCGAATGTGAGGACCTAGGAAAGTACTCGTGTGTAGAGTATGTTGGTCAGTTGGATAAGGATGAGTATTACAAACGATTGGATAAGATTGCTCTTTTTGTGATAGCCTCAGAATTAGAGCCTTTTGGATTGGTTGTTGGTGATGCACTTAACTGTCATTGTTCTATGCTGATGTCCCGTAATATAGGTGCTTCTGCTATTATGAAAACGCGAGAAGAAGACTTTGTAAATAACCCGAGAGATATTGATGAACTGGCAGCATGTATTCGTCATTTGTTATATCACCCTAACGCAGAGCGATTATTACATTCGGTAGATGTTCGCGAATGTTCAGAATTGGTGTCTTGGAAAAAGTTAAAAGCAATTTGTTATAAGGTGTAAGGCATGAATAATGTTTTGAACATAAAGAATTGCTTTGGATGCGGGGTGTGTGCCGTCGTTTGTGCAAAAAAAATTATTAGCATTAAACAAGATAGCGAAGGCTTCTATGCACCTTGTATTGTAAATTTGGAGCAATGTACCGATTGTGGACTTTGTACCAAGGTGTGTGCCTATTCACATAAAGAGGTGTTGGATTGTAATACTACTCCTCAAGGTTATGCTGCTTGGAGTACCGATGTTGTCGTTCGAAAGAACTGTTCGTCGGGTGGTGTGGGTTTTGAAATA
This sequence comes from Bacteroidaceae bacterium, assembly GCA_017548225.1. Classification (GTDB taxonomy): domain Bacteria; phylum Bacteroidota; class Bacteroidia; order Bacteroidales; family Bacteroidaceae; genus UBA1189. The sequence continues at coordinate 23,296 of JAFYMV010000074.1, forward strand.
GGACGCTCACTGCTTGATAAGGGATACAAGCTTTGTGGTGTATGCTATGATGTTCCCTCCCATAAAGCAAAGCATTACATAGCCTCTACCCTTGCGGAGTGGCAGGACTCAAAGGGGAGTAAATATATACAAAGCTATACGGTAGATGCTTTTAAGGCCATTGACCGTAAGGAAAGGTGGCTGGTAACGGGTACTCCCTGCCAAATAGATTCTTTTCGGCGTTATTTGAGAATGTTTAATGCCGAAGAAAATTTTGTTTTGTTGGATTTCTTTTGTCATGGTGTACCCTCTAAACTCGTGTGGGATAAGTATATCGCCGAGGTAGAAAAGAAGCTAGGCAGGGTAGAATCGGTGTCGTGGCGTAGCAAGGAGTATGGTTGGAATGACTCCTGGGTGATGAAATTGCAGTGCGACGAAGGGGATATTTGGCATGTTTCACGCCGTTCACAAGGTGATGCTTTTTATCAACTTTTTTTGGGCAATCAGTGTCTAGGGAAGGCTTGCTATGCTCATTGCAAATACAAAGATCTTAGTTCGGCAGCAGATATACGCATCGGGGACCTTTGGGGTGCAGCATATAAAGAGAATGAAGAGGGCGTGAGTGCACTCATCGGACTTACAAAGAAGGGGCAGCAGGTAATTCAGAATACTGATCGCATTGAACGAACCTCTCATGATATGAATATTGTTCTTGAGGGGCAGATGAAGCACACGCTTAGTTATCCATGTATTATGCGTCCTTTACAACTTTTTTTGTCGAGAACAAAAGTGCCGATAGCCTTTCAGGCACTGGTTTCTAAATATACAAACAAACTTAAAAGTCGCCTTCAAATCCCATGAAGAGAATAGGAATACTTACCATGCATCGAGTGCAGAACTATGGTTCTGCGCTGCAGGCCTATGCTCTGCAAGAGTATGTCAATCGTTTGGGTTATGATGCAGAACTGATAGATTATATTTTCCCAAATGATAGTCACAAGCATCATCGCCCTTTTAGAAAACGCATTAAGAGCGCTCTCTTCAAATGGGCTTTTTATTTTCCATTGCTCCGCAAAAGTAAACGATTTGCTCGTTTTTATGAGGGATACTATAATTGCTCGCAACAACAGTTTGCAAGTCCCGACAGCCTTGCCAAGTTCGCTTATCCTTATGATGTTTTGGTAACAGGAAGTGATCAAGTGTGGAATCCGATACATGTTCTCACAGATACCTCTTTCTTCTTATCTTTTGGACAGCCGCATACTCCTAAGATTGCCTATGCTCCCAGTTTTTCATTGGCATCTGTTACGGCAGATTTTGCTATGGTCATTCGTTCGTTTTTGGAAAGTTACAGGCATTTGTCTGTGCGTGAGAAATCGGGACTTAATATCGTAAAGGGACTTATTGGCAAGGAAGTTGAGATGGTGTGTGATCCGACCTTGCTGCTTACGAAAGAGGAGTGGGGTGTGTTGGCCGAACAATCAAGCATAAGAATAGACGAACCCTATATTTTGGTGTATGTATTGAGTTATGCTTATAATCCTTATCCCGAGATTAGCGCTATCATCGAACAGGTGCAAAAAGAGTTGAATATGCCATTGATACTATTGGATGCGCCAATTCTGGATATGAAGTTCAATAATGCTCGTTTTATCAAAGATGCTGGTCCTTTAGAATTCTTATATTTGGTGCAGCATGCATCATTCGTCATCACGACCTCATTTCATGGTACGGCCTTTGCGCTTAATTTTGGCATTCCTTTCTATTCGGTAATCAGGGATCATAGTGGATTTGATACTCGTATGATGGATCTCATTGATGTCGTAGGAGCTGATAGGGCCATTGTGTACAATAAGCCAATAGATCGTCCTTTAGAAATGAATTATAGCATTGTATCAGAACGCATAGAGTTTTTACGCAGCCGTTCGCAAGAGTATCTTAAGCGGAGTTTGGGTGAGAGTGTTGTTTTTGCTGATAATACTTGTTCGTCATTATGAAACTATCCCTTATCATACCCGTTTATAATGTAGAGCAATACATATCACATTGCTTGCAGAGTTGTTTGTGTCAGCCGTCTGTTGGGGTGGATGATTACGAATTAGTAGTTGTCAATGATGGCACTAAAGACAATAGTATGCAGATTGTGGAAGAAATGACACGAGGATGCTCTAATGTCACCATTATAAATCAATGCAATCAAGGACTTAGTATGGCTCGCAATGCAGGACTTAGGGCTGCCAAGGGGGAATATGTTTGGTTTATTGATTCCGATGATTGGATTGAGGAGGGATGCTTGTCTGGCATTCTAGAGCGACTAAAAAACACTAAGGTGGATGGCTTACAACTGCAATATAGAAATGTGTATTCTGATGCTACTCCGTTTGATGAGCACTATTCTACGATAGATGGTGTTGTTAGTGGCAAGGACTGGCTTGTAGAGGATGAATTCTTTATTCCCGTTCCATTCATGGTTTATCGTCGTGAATTTCTTTTACAGAATAATTTGTCTTTTTATCCAGGCATTTATCACGAAGATAACGACTTTAAACCGCGCATGCTTTTTCTTGCGAAGACTTGCGCTTCCTATGATAAGGTAGCATACAACTATTATAGAGGGAATATGAATAGTATAACTGCTACTCCTAAGTTGAGGAATGGGCAAGATATTTTTCTTGTGATGAATAGATTATACTCATTTGTTGATGAATACAATATTCAAGGAAGATATCGCCGTGCTTTTTATACGCAAATAGGTAATGCCATGAAAATGGCTTTGCGTATATTACAGCAACTTAATGTTGCTGATGCAAATATCTTGATTGATTTAATGCGACAGAATCCTCATTTGTTCAAATGCATGTGTAGTGCTGATAAATGGAGAATTCAGCTTGGCGGATTACTGATGTATCTGCATCTTCCCTTGGGCTTGAGAATATTCAAATTGTATGTATAAAAGCAATTTTGTTTTATGTGTAAGGTCTCGATAATCGTTCCCATATATAATGCATCCTCTTATATTGAGGAGTGCCTATCTTCTCTTGTGGCACAAACAATGGATGACATTGAAATCTTGCTCGTTGATGATCATGGAGGCGATGATAGTATAGCTATTGCGCGGCGATTTGTCGAGACGCATCCCAGTGGTAAGTATTTTCAATTTCTTGCCACACCTTATAACATGGGACCAGGACCAGCACGAAACATAGGGATTGAAGCTGCACGAGGTAAATATGTAGGTTTTGTTGATAGTGATGATGTCATAGAACCCGATTTTTGCGAGCAACTTTATCAAGCGGCTGAAGCACATAATGCTGATTTGACTTACTGTCAGGCTATGTTGGTAAAACCAACGGAAACGACACTTATCACCAATCCTGTCATAGAGAGTGGAGGGTTTTGTGGCGATAAACGACGCTATTTTCTTACTCATTATACAACATTGTTTGTGTCGTTTTTTTACAATCGTATGTTGTTGAATGAATATGGTATTCGTTTCCCTTCTACACGCAGTGCTGAGGATAGTTATTTCCTTACTTGTTCTTTGTTGGCGGCCAAGCGTATAGCTTGTGTTGACAGGCCTCTCTACCGCTATCTTGTACATGGAGATTCTCTTTCCGAAGTACGCAATCCCAAACGATATATTGATAAAATCAAGTCATTCGACCTGCTCATGCAATTTGCTCATGAACATGGGCTTTACGAGGCCAACAAGAATGAATTGGATTATATCTACTTGAAAAAAGGCTATCTTCTTGGCGTGCTCACTTATATCTACAATGAGGAGTATCCACAAGTGTTTACTATGTGCAGATTACACTCCCACTTGGTTGATTATGTGCCCTGTTACAAGGAAAATCCCTATTACCATGTCGATTGCAAATTGCGCTTGCTCCATACGCTTACTCGTCAAGGTGCACGCTTATCTTTTAAGATACTACCTTGGTATATTCGCAAATCAGGAATGAAATTATAACAATAAAGTCCACATTATAATGTGGACTTTATTGTTTGTGATGAGGTTTAGTGTTATTGTTGTTTCTTTCGTATGACACGGAATAGGGAGATTCCTATCACGAGCAAGATGCTACTATACATTACAATAATGCATGTCATAGCAATAGCATCTCCCTTCTTTACGCTGTCTGGATCGAATTCAAAGTGTATTGTGTGTTTACCTGCAGGAACATTGATGGCTCGGAGCATGTAGTTGACACGAAATATATCCACAGGCTTGCCATTAACGGTAGCCTTCCATCCATACGGGTAGTAAATTTCTGAAAATACGATGGTGCCTGGCTTGCTGATTGCATACTCATAGTCAATGTAGCGTGGTGTATACTTCGTGAGGTGCACCGTAGCTGCGGGGTCATGCTCTGGAGTGAAATCTTCCACATAGCTAGCAAACTCTTTGTCGAGTACAGCGGTCGTATTTAGGTCAATATAGTTAAGCGCATCACTTTCCTCATTAGCATTGTCTACGACCAATAGCGTGTCAACAAACCATGCATTGCCCATGGCATAGGGGTTGCGCTGTACTTGAGGCTGTCCACTCTTCTTGTCGGGAACGATGAAATATTTGGCGTTCAGCATGCTTATAACATTCATGTTCATCTTCGACAAATGTTGGTCTATTAGGTCTTGGTAGCGGCGCAATTTGGCTGCATGATATCCACCTATAGATTTCAAGTAGTATGAGGTACGAGCATCGTTGAAGGTGCTTGTTGTAAGATTCATAACACGGAAGTGCGGATCTTGGTCTTGTAGAATCAGTTTCTCATGAGGCTGCATTTGGAAGACGGCTTCATTATTTCTCTTCGAAACGAATGAATCATCATTGAAGTAGCGTTTATTGATGGGCCATAGATCGGTAATAACCAGTATTCCCAATATGGCTACCATGTATCCCCATTTGAGCCAATTCTTGGCAAATGCCCATAGTGTTGCAGCGGCCAATACGATGAATAGGAATGAACGCCAAGCATCGCTTTTCATCAATGCTTTGCGTTCTTCCAGTATGTATTGGTAGAAGAATTCTTTGGCAAAGGAAGTATCTCCAGGAGCCTTAAAGTCGTATAGTGCTCCACCGAAGAGTGCAAAGAAAAGGCATATCCCTGCAGTTATTCCGCCTGCGATACAGATTTTTTTTAGTGCTTCGTTACGCGAGATGCTGCCATCCATGAGTGCCTTGACTGCAAGGAAACCCAATAGGGGCATGGCAATTTCTGCTACGATAAGTATAGATGATACTGCGCGGAATTTGCTGTACATGGGGAAATACTTGAAGAAGAATTCAGTGAGTGGCATAAAGTTGTGTCCCCAGGCCAAAAATATCGAGAAAAGCGTAGCTGCCAATATAGCCCATTTATAAGGTCCTTTCACAATGAGAAGGCCCAGAACAAAAAGGAAGCACACTACGGCGCCCATATATACATTGCCAGCGGTGAAAGGTTGGTCGCCCCAGTAGAGCGGTACATTGGCGCAGAACTGTGCCGCTGAGTTGCGTGGAACCCCTTGCTTTACGAGGGATTGATACAATTGAGAGTTCTTTCCTACATCATACGATGAGGCTCCACCCTTTATGCCAGGTATCAAGAATGACAAAGATTCATCAATACCGTAGCTCCATTGTGTGGCATAGTCAAGGTCAAGTCCTTTGGTCTTGTTCTCTGCATCCTCGGGCTTTACCAAGTCTGAATGACCGCCACGCATGGTTTGCTCTGCATATTCTATATTGACAAAAGTGTTGGCTGATCCTGTACCCAAACCTACGAACATTGATCCAAAGAATAACAATGTACCTATGGCTAAATCTTTGTATCGTTTTTCTTTGATGTGAATATATAGCTCGGCAATGTAAAACACTCCTATCATCATGAATAGATAGTACGACATCTGTGGATGCACACCATAGCCGATGGCTGTGCATAGCATGGTGAGTACTATTCCCCATCCATATCTCTTCCGGAAGATGAGGTATACGCCACCCATGACCACAGAAATCAAGGCTATGGATGTTGGTTTGGTATTGTGTCCTGCAGCTATGATGATTAAGAAATAGGTAGATAGTCCTGTGGCAAGGGAGCCTACTATGCTTAACCATTTGTTAATGCCGAAGGCGCGCATCAATACGAAGAAACATGCGAAGTAGATGACAAGTGCCCAAGGAGCACTTGACTGTCCTTTATATGTC
>JAFYMV010000075.1 GCA_017548225.1 Bacteroidaceae bacterium
CCTTGATTTTGTATATGGCGTTACCGCTTGGCCTATCATACAGCCGAGTGTGTAGCGCTTTCTTTGTATGTAGATTCTTAAACTATTTATAAATTTCTAAACAAACAAAACGTATGAAGATTTTCAGATTTTTGGCAATTGCCCTCGTGGCAATGCTGGGCTTCACAGCTTGTGAGAAAGATTGTGGCCACGACTTCATTGAGACAGACTACAGCAACGACATTGTAGGTACTTGGACCATTGTTGAATCAGACCACGCTTGTGCTTATATCTTCAATGCCGATGGTACAGTATCTACTACAGGTGTGGATGGCGAAGGATATTGGGAAGATGTAAAGGGTACCTACAGCGTAGTGAATAATAAAATCACTATGAAGTTCGAATCGGGTCATAATATTGAGGGTAGTTTCGACCTCATTCCTGGTCAGACTTTCTCATTTGTGGATAAGACTGGTCGTTACATTTATAACTATTGCAAAGAAGACCTCTCTGATGAAATTGTTGGTATGTGGGTTTGGGTAGACTCTAATGGTAAAGGAACTGAAAATATGGGTATTCAGACCTTTAATGCAGATGGTACTGCATTGTTTACAGGTGGTTATGAAGAAATTGATTATAAGGTAAATAACGAATCGACATATAAAGTTATTGGTGATTTGCTGATTCAGCATTTACCAGACCAGAATCCATCTTATATGACTCGTAGATTGACTTTTAAGGCTAACGGAACTGCAACTGGTGATATTCTGACAACTTTTAGCCCTGAAACTAATTACACAGCATCTTGGCTTCGCATCAAGCAGCACCTCGACCTCGAAGGTCAGAAGTACGACTACATCAAGACCTTCGTAACCAATGTTAGCGGTGAGGACAAGGATATTCCTTTCTTGAACACTTCGTTTAACTTTGCTAAGATGGATGGCTCTATCATCGATAAGTTCTTGAAGTCTATCCTCTTCAATGTTGAGTTCCCCAATGAGAACACCATCAACTACAGCTTCTTGCTGGAGGGTCAGAATTTGCCCATGTCAGCACCTATCGAGGTGGAGGGCAACAAGATGACCATCAAGATGAGTGCCAACGACCCCATTTTCCACGATGTAGTGGTCTACACATTCCAAGATAAGGACAACTCACAGATGCATATGTATATGCCCACCTCATCATTCGAGAAGTTCTTTGCCAACACTTCTGTGTCGGTGATGCTGGGCTATGGCCAGTTGGACAAGAACGATGCCGACGCTATCGCTGCTGTATACCAGAACGTAGCTGATGCTGTGCATTCAATCAACCTCAGCCTCGTGATGTCAAAGTCGAAGTAAGCCTGATTAACGATTAACGCCGACGCGGTATGAAAGCGTCGGTTGCGACGACGGGAGGTTTATCTCCCCCAAGGAGTATTTTTAAAAAACGAAAACGTTTACCGATTACCGAACACAAATTTATGGGAGCCACGTGGCTCCCATAGTTTGTAAAAACCCTACACAAACCTATGACTGAGCAAGAATACCAAGACTTGATGTGCCACTTTGAGCAGATGCGTGCTCAAGGGTGGGAGCCGCAGTTGTGTGATACCCTCGTGCCTCATTATGATGGGCGTGTGCCGTGTGGCACGCCCTCTGATGTGGGCGATGTGGAGGACGACTATATCAGGTTGCCACGTAGCGTGGCCGATGTGGAGGCTATCTTCACGCTTAGCGTGCGGGGCGACTCGATGAAGGATGCGGGCATCGCATCGGGCGATGAACTGCGCGTGCTCTCTACTTCCGTAGTGGAGGATGGCGACATCGTGGTGGCCTTGCTTGATGGGGAGTATACGGTGAAGTCGTTGGTGACCGATGAGCATGGACAACGCTGGCTGGTGCCTGCCAACGAGAAGTATCGTCCCACGTTGCTCTCCGAAAGCGAAAGCTCCTATATCCTGGGGCGGGTGGTGAAGATTCATCATACTCCTCGACGAGGGTCGTGCACATCGCTGCTAAGTGCGGTACACAAGGAGCAGGCGCGCCGAACACCACCACCAGCTATCGCCGAACACACCTCTGATGCAGAGACGAGGGTGTTTACTCCCGAGTTCTTGCGCCAAGCCATCGGTGTAGCTTATCAAGGTGTCAAGGCCTCTTCGAGCGATTGGATTGCTGTTTACAAGGTGCTCACCACGTATGCCGATGCGCCTGAGTCTTTCGCAGCCTTTGCTGCTTGGGTGAACGCTCTGAATGTGCCCTCGATGCCGGTGTGCAAGGCAAACCTTCTCTATAAGTCCGACCCCATCTACTCGAAACCGCTCTATAGGTGGCTCGACTGCCAGTCGGTGCGCGAGTGCGTGCTACGTCGTCGCCACGCGATAGCTCAAAACCTCAAAAAACAACTTGGCGTGTGATGACCGAAGGTGTAGGCCGATGTACCTACTCCTCGTTCTGAACATTCCAATCGAGCTGCGAACATTCCACTCAACATTCCACTCGCTGACCGAACATTCCAAAAATTGGAATACTCGGTCTCTTTCTCCCCTCGAACATTCCACTCAACATTCCAATCCCCACTGATTTTTCGGTGGGGCTTTTCTTTGTGCGTAACTTCGCTCTCGGAAAACGACGGTGGCCACCCGACATTCCGCACATATTTAACTTTAACATTAACAACAATGAGCAAAAAGATTTTTCAAAGCAACGAAACACTGGAAATGTGTGATGTGAAGGTCAGTGAAGATGGC
>JAFYMV010000076.1 GCA_017548225.1 Bacteroidaceae bacterium
CGAGCCAAAGGCGCATACAGTATTTCTTCTCACCCCAGATGCTCACGGCACTCACCTCAGGGATGGTCTGCAACTGCTCCTTTACGGTGAGGTCGGCAATTTCACTAAGCTCAAGCAACGAGCGCTTGTCGCTCTGAATAGCCACCATGAGGATGGGCGACGCATCGGCATCGGCCTTCGATACGGTAGGAGGATCGCAGTCGCGAGGAAGGAAACGCTGGGCACGTGACACCTTGTCACGCACATCATTGGCTGCCGTCTCAAGGTCTACGGAGAGTTCAAACTCTACGGTGATGTTACAAGAGCCCTGCTGGCTCACACTGGTGAGCGAGCGGATACCGGGAATACCGTTGATATTCTGCTCCAGCGGCTCGGTAATCTGGTTTTCTATGACATCGGCATTGGCACCAGGATAGGAGCACGACACCGAGATAATGGGGTTATCCACCGAGGGATATTCGCGCACGCCGAGACTCATATAACCAATCGCACCAAAGAGCACGATGATGAGTGTAAACACGGTGGCCAGCACCGGGCGGCGGATACTTAATTCTGATATATTCATAGTTTCTTCTGCTCATGTCATTCTGAATGAAAGGAAGAATCCTGCATCAGACTTCAGAATGACAAAACATTTGGATTATCTTCGAGAAATTCTCAATTTTCAATTTGCTTGACAGCATCAAGCACCACCGCCTGCCCCTCACGCAACTGCATAGTACCGGTAGTGATTACGGTATCGCCTGCCTCAAGTCCCTGCACCACTTGTACGAGTGCTTCATTGCGGATACCTTTTGTAATGACAACCGACTGTGCACGACCATTCTTATAGAGGAATACCTTGTCATGTCCCATCTCTGACACAATAGCTTGGCTCGGCACGGCAATGGCATCGGGATACTCGCGAGTGAGCAAGTTTACATTCACATAACGACCGGGGAAGAGTGCACCATCAGCATTGTCATAGAGTGCACGCACGGTGAAGGTACGGGTTACCATATCAACGCGAGAATCGGTAGCATACACCTTTGCTGCACGCTCCTCAAGGTCGCCCTCAACGGTAAAGTTGAGTCGGGCACCAGCCTTGAGCACACCCGAATAACGCTCGGGCACCGAAAACTCAATCTTCAGGGGATTCATCTTCGTAAGCTTCACAATGGGAGTTGTGGGCGATACATAGGCACCAAGGCTCACTTCGCGCAAACCGAGCACGCCATCGAACGGAGCACGCAACTCGCGCAAGGCGATATTGGCTTTCACACGATCAATCTCGGCATGCAAACCGGCGAGGTTGGCCTGTGCTTCTTGGAAAGCCTCTTCACTGACAGCCTCCTTCTCGAGCAAGGCGTTCTGACGATACATACGGTCTTGGAAGAGCTTCAACTGTGCCTCCTGCTTACGCAGTTCGGCCTGTTGTGTTTCATCATTGATCTTGGCCAGCAGATCTCCCTTGCGCACATAGGCACCCTCTTGAAAAAGAATTTCTGTTACCTTACCCGAAGTCTCGAAAGCCAGGCTTACCTCCTCATCGGGCATCACATTACCACTTACAAAGAGTTCGTCGGCAAGCAGTACCTTGTCAAGCACCACCGCCTGCACATTGAGTGCACGATTCTGCTTCGGAGCCTGTGGTTGCTTCACCACTTCATCCTTCAAATCCTCATTTACACGAGGCATGAATGTGCGTACGCCTAGCACTGCAGCCAAGCCCACACCAACAACGCCTACGAGCGTCCATTTTAATGTCTTGTTCATATCGTTTTGTGTTTGTTTTTTTGCACTTTACATCGCAAGAGATACCTCTCCGCGAATCTTGGCAAAGATAACAAAATATTTGCTTTTATGCAAGCGACTTGCCCAAATTCGCAAGAGGAACCCCCATCTTCCTATAAGATAAGAAAAATGACAGGTGCGACGCAAAGAAATGGGAGGTGCAAAAAATTCCTATCACACCTGCGACAATTCTACGGCGCACCACCCAAACGATACACAAGACACAATCGGGGCAGAGGATACTCCCCTACCCCTACAGCAAGTATATAATCGTCCATGGAACGGAATACATGCTCGTGCCTAAAACGATGTAAGAGGGGTTTTGTTCGCAAATTCAGCAAAATCCAAGACATTTGTCAAGTCAATAAGACAAAATCAGAATCAGCCATTATAATATTTGCTCCAAAGGACTAAAAAGTGTTATTTATCACATTTTTCTTTCATCCCACGCTTCCCGATTTGCAGATAAGCCGTACCTTTGCACTGTGTTTTTCATGGTATTAGATTTTTAAAGTTGAAAGATTGGTCGTCGGGATGACGACCTTCTTTTTTATACCCAACTCCTTCCTTCAATAATGTCACCTCTGAAATAATCACGACATTTTGTCAGCATTCAACTCTTTATGGTTTGTGGCACTCCGTTTGCAACCTATTCGCTCGGAACGGTGTTCCATTGTGGGACAACGGACTACAGACTACGGACAATAGACGCACCCGGAGGCTGACTTTCGTCTATTGACTGTTGTCTGTTGTCAAAAAAACATAAATAATAAATAATAAATCAAACAATGAAAACAGGTAACATCGGGGTAACGACCGAAAACATCTTCCCCATCATCAAGAAATTCCTTTACAGTGATCACGAGATTTTCCTCCGCGAGTTGGTTTCTAACGCCGTAGACGCTACACAGAAGCTCAAGACATATCAGCTCAAGGGCGACTTCAAGGGTGAGTTGGGCAACCTCACCGTACAGGTGAAGCTCGACAAGGAGGCTGGCACCATCACCATCAGCGACCGTGGTATCGGCATGACTGCTGAGGAGATCGACAAGTATATCAACCAGATTGCCTTCTCTGGCGCCAACGACTTCCTCGAGAAGTATAAGAACGATGCGAATGCCATCATCGGCCACTTTGGTCTCGGCTTCTACTCAGCCTTCATGGTAGCTAAGAGCGTGGACATCATCACCCGTTCATACCGTGAGGAGGCTCAGGCTGTGAAGTGGAGCTGTGACGGCAGCCCCTCATACACCCTCGAAGAGTGCGACAAGGCTGACCGTGGTACTGACATCGTGCTCCACATCGATGACGACTGCAAGGAGTTCCTCGAGGAGAGCCGTCTGAGCAATTTGCTCACCAAGTACTGCCGTTTCCTCCCCATCGCTATCGCCTTCGGCAAGAAGAAGGATTGGAAGGATGGCAAGCAGGTGGAGACCGAGGAGGACAACATCATCAACGACACCAACCCCTTGTGGACACGCACTCCGAGCGAGCTCACCGACGAGGATTACAAGAAGTTCTACCGCGACCTCTACCCCATGAGCGATGAGCCCCTCTTCTGGATTCACCTCAATGTGGATTACCCCTTCAACCTCACGGGCGTGCTCTACTTCCCCAAGATAAAGAGCAACATCGACTTGCAGAAGAACCGCATCCAGCTCTACTGCAACCAGGTGTATGTGACCGACTCTGTTGAGGGCATCGTACCCGACTTCCTCACCCTCTTGCACGGTGTGATTGACTCACCCGATATCCCCTTGAATGTATCGCGTTCATACCTGCAGAGCGACTCTAATGTAAAGAAGATCAGCTCATACATCACCAAGAAGGTAGCCGACCGCTTGAGCAGTATCTTCAAGGACAACCGCAAGGAGTACGAGGAGAAGTGGAACGACCTGAAGCTCTTCATCAACTACGGTATGCTCACCGAGGAGTCGTTCTACGACAAGGCCAAGCAGTTTGCCCTGTTCACCGACACCGACGACAAGCACTTCACCTACGAGGAGTATCAGACACTCATCAAGGACAACCAGACCGACAAGGATGGCAACCTCATCTACCTCTATGCTACCGACCGCGATGAGCAATATACCTACATCGAGGCTGCCCATGAGAAGGGTTACAACGTACTCAACTTCGACGGCCAGCTCGACACCGCTATGCTCAACCTCTTCGAGCAGAAGATGGAGAAGTGCCGTTTCTCTCGTGTAGATGCTGACA
>JAFYMV010000077.1 GCA_017548225.1 Bacteroidaceae bacterium
AAAGTGCGCGAAAAGCAAAGTTTACCCTACCATTTTCCCCATAAGCAAACAAAAAGAGAGGACACCTAAGGTATCCTCTCTTTTATTCTAAATCGCAGTTAGGATTAGAAGCAGTACTTAACGCCAAATCCGAAGTTACCACCCCAGAAACCAACGCCACCAATCAAGTTAAGACCAGGGCGATAGTCCAAAGATACTGCCAAGGGGAAGTCGATGGGAAGACGGTACTCAAGACCTACAACACCCTCTGCGCCAAGGCCGAAATAGCCATTACCAAGATTTGCGTAAGCACCTGCACCATAGTAGAGGTGGAAGCCCTCACCGATAACGGGCTGCTGCCACTCGTAAACAGCATCGATAGCCAAACCGTTACCATAGAGTGAAAGACCAGCCTCGATAGCATTAGCACCCATGTTCTGCTTTGCAGTCAAACCGCTAAAGCCACCACCACGAAGACCTACTGCCCAGTTATAATCCTGTGCACTAACTGACAAAGTTGCAACCATAAGGGCTGCCATTACCAAAAACTTTTTCATAATCTTTAATTAAGTTTAATTTTCACGACAAAGATAGTGCAAGGTTAGCGAAAACGCAAATATTTTTTTTACAATTTTTATGACGAAAACAGATTAAATTTAACAACATTCTCGACCTTCTTTCAAAACAAAAGCCGAGCTATTGCCCGGCTTTATACTATTTCCGTAATAGGGTTATTCCACTACCACTTTTCGCTTGTTCACGATATACACTCCCTTGCTCAATCCATTAAGCGAGGTAGCCTGCCTACGCACCAATCTACCATGAGTGTCGTAAATGTCGGCAGGCCAGCACGGAGTTTGAGTCATGATGGTAGCAGACTCGGTTATCTGCTCCTCCTTGACTTCAAAAGCAAGACTACACCCCTGCATGGTTTCTTCAAAGGCATTGGCAGTAACGAAACGAACATTCTCCACATTCAAGGAGTAGTTACCGGCCAATAAGGCTGAAGTTTCGCTCAACGAGAGGGTAAAGAGCACTCCCTCGGTATCCGAGATCTTGGCATTGCTGGGCGAATAGCCTATTACGCGGTAGGTGTTTTGACCTATGCGACGGCCTGTCATCACATGCTGACTTGTACGAGATGAGAGCGTAATAGAGGCACTGCCATCAAGCAAAGCAAAGGCTTCAGGAAGAACAAAATCCATAGAATAGGCGATGTAGGGGGTATCGCTAGTAACCGAGACCGCCACTTCCCAACCATTTGCAGTATAGTTAACCTCAAGGGTGGGAGCAACCTCTACCGCAGTAGCGCGCAGGGGAGTACTCTTAGCCTCCTCTGAGGGCAACACAGGCGCCATGTCATCAATGTCGATATCGTAGATATTTGCAGCCTCCTCATCATCGCCCCACTGCGCGGCACTACGCTGACGGCTACGAGCTTGCTTTGCCTGCTCATCCTCGATAAGCAGATTTATCCAAGTAAAGTCGCTCAATGAGACCTCTTCATCATAGTCCACATCTGCCTGATAGTCGAGCATATCCTCCTCTGGAGCGCCAAACAACGCAGAGAGCATATACTCGGCATCCACCGCATTGACTGCGCCATCTCCATTAAGGTCACCATAGGTAAAGGGCTCCTTCGCATCGGGAGCATACGAGGGGAGATTATTCTTTATGTACTCAGCACGCTGGCGGAGCCATGACTTCATATTGGCAACATTATTCTCGTAATAATCGCCATCCCCCCACATCGTGGCATTATGTTCAAACGAGCTACGAGCATAAGCATAATAGTCGTCCACAAAGTCGATAAGTTCGTCCAAATGCTTATCCATAAACTCGTCCCACAGCTTAGCGTAGCGGTATTGCACCCACTCGCTGGAGCGCAATATATCAGAATAAAAATCAGCGCCTACATTCTGAACATAGCTAAAGAGGTCTCTCTCAGCCCCACTAACACAATAGCTACGACCACTTTCGTATCCATAAGCCCAGTCGAAATCCCACGCAGGGCCAAAGACATAGCGGCGTGTCATGTACCCCATATCTTCTCGTGAGAGGAAGGTGCTCTTGGGGTGTCCCAACTCGGTATTGAGCACCAAGTCGTTGACCAGCATATAGCGCACGAGCATATCCACATCGACAAAGCGCTCGTAATTGGCATTGTTGTATACCGCTGTTTCGAAACGGTTGAACTCAGCCTTTATACCTTCGTAGCTAAGGTCGGTTTCATCGGTAGGGAGCCAATACCCATAATAATACTCAAACTCGGGCGCCTTGATATTGACAGGAAGTCCATACGAAGTAGAGCGGAATTGACCCTCTTCTGAATAGGAGTCAAGTTCAAAGAGTGCCGCTTGTAATTCATCGTCAAAGTCCACACTATTATTGGCCATGCCCACCTTTTGGGTAAAGAAGTAGCTACCGCGATACTCACCGTTTATATAGAGTTCTACGGGCACCACATCGTTGGCCGTCTGCAAGCCCACCATACGGGCTATCTTGTGAGCCACAGGATTGGTCATGAGCGAACCGGATTGCGCTTGAGGGATAAGGTTCCAGTTCTTACCCTTCTTCATGCCGAAAGGCTTTTGCGACTCTTCGAACTTCAGACGGTAGGGGTTCTTGGGGCTATCATAATAAACATACTCACCAGTTTCACTATCGTAGTAGGAGTATGCTCCTCCCCAGCTGCTATTACCGCGTCCCTTAATCTTCACCGTTTCTGAGAAATCGTAGTCATCCCACACGCCATTGCCTTCAAATGTAATATCCGCATTGAGATAATACTCCTTGCTCGAAACTATTTCACCATTCTCAATATCAATATAGATGCAGGGCACTGAAGTGGCTTGGTCGGTAAGCCAGTTAATATGCACAGGCACTTCGCGTCCCATAGGCACCATTTGATAAGCATATTTGGCGGGGTGCAATAGTTCGGGCTCGCTGGTAATACCGGTCACCTCATATAGCTTCAACTCGGCAAGGCAGAGGTAGTTCTTATGGCCTACACTACTTGCTATAAAGCGCAAATAGCGATATTCCCCACCGAGATTAATAGCGGGCGAAGTGAATTCATACCCAGTTCTTGATGCAGGCAAGCCATCATCATAGCCAAGTGTAGTTATCTCTTCCCACCAATAGCCATCATTGGACGCCTCAATAACCCACTCATTAATGTCGTATTTTTTATTATCTCGACCAACATACCAGAACTGAAACTCAGAGATAGATCGGGGCAATTCCACAGATATATATGCAGGTTGTGACACATTAGCTCCTGCCGACTCCCATCGAGAATGAAAGATTGAAGAATTATTTCCGTCAAACAAATTCGCAAAACCTTCATTTGATGCTGGAGGCTCATTCGTCGAGAGCATATCCTCCGTGAGGGGAATCTCACTCACCCCTGTTTCGGGCTCGCTCCACACCTCGTCGCTAATCTTCTCCATAGAGAGGCGCTGATATCCGGGCAAACTCAAGGTATACACCACATCATTGGCAAAGCGCAGGCGCGACACCTCACTCTCTTGCTCCTTACCATTCACATAAGCTACGGCTCCGGCCATGTCCATTTCAAACAGCGGAGTCAGGTACTTGCCAATACCACTCACCGTGGCCGCCACGCCATCAGCAGAGATCGTAGCCTCAACATCACGATAGAGCTGATCATTGCGCTTGTCATCCAGTTCGAACTTGGTGAACTGCGGATACTCGGGGACAGAATCACTCACATCCAACACCTGTGCGGCAGTCCATGAGATAACACTATCACTCTCCAGCGTGAGGGTGTATGCCCCACCACCTTTGTCCACCGACTTGACATACTCCTTAGGATAGCCCAACACACTACCGTCGGTGAGGTATACATAATAGTTATCCTGTGCACTGATGCCCAAGAACGATGCCAACAATATGAGTGACAACAAGATACGGGTACGCATGATATTTAATGTATTATGTTATTATAAGCATAAGTGAATAGGCAAAGGTAGCATAAATAGTTTTATTTACAAAAAATAAGACTTCCTTTGCTTATTTTAGTTCTCGTACTACATATTCGTTTAACCCATCACCATACCATCTTACTATCGTTTACGATATAGACGCCTCTACTTAATCCCAAGAACGTAGTCGTCTGCTTGCGTACCAATCGTCCACTAAGATCATAGATATCAGCGGGAATAACACCCCTCCCCGCCATGAGCGGATTTAAATTTGTCGGAGAGTCCATATCCATACCAAAAGTAATTTGAGCACTGGGGACACTCTCCTCAAAAGCGTTTTCTGTAACGAAACGCACATTTGTCACACTAACCGTATAAGTTTCTGCCGTCATTGAAAAGGCATCACCTAATGAAATAGTAAAAATCTCTCCTTCTGCTTCATCCATAGCCCTATTGATAGAAGAGTAACCTATTACACGATATACCCCACCATCGACCACATTACCCGTTACCACAAATGAAGCGTGTGAAATACGTTCATGAAGCGTGATGAATGGATCACCATCCACCAATAAGTTTTCAGGGATAATAAAGTCCATTGAGAACGCGATGTACGGAGTAGAGTTAGTGACTGATACACTAATGCCCAATTCACTATCACCACATAATTCGTCAAACGAAAGTTTCAACTCGCTTGCCTGAGAAGCCGCACGCAAGGGAGCAGCTTGAGCATAATCACCCGTTGAAGGGAGCAATGTTACCATGTCGTCAATATCGAAGTCCCAAATAGTGTCCACCTCTTCCTCTTCGATATTCCACACCCCATCACGACGCTGACGACTGCGAGCATCAGCTCCCTGTTCGTCCTGCGCCAAAAGATTGACCCACATAAGATCGCTCAGCGACACCTCACCGTCGGCATCAGCATCGGCTTGACTGGGTCTCACATCATACCCAGGAGCGCCCAATAAACATGAAATCATATACTCGATATCAATATTATTGACAGCACCATCTCCATTGAGATCACCATAGGCAAAAGGTTCTTGTGCATCGGGAGAATATGAGGGGAGACTATTCTTTATATATTTGGCACGCGCTTCGAGCCACAGTTTCATATAAGTCTTATTCGCAAGGTAGCTTGCACCATCACCCCATATTTCATTATTATGTTCAAACGAGCTATGAGCATAGGCATAGTAGTCATCAACAAAGTCAATAAGCTCCGCCAAATGCTTATCCATAAACTCGTCCCATAGTTTGGAATAGTGATACTGTATCCACTCACTAGATCTCAAGAGAGTACGATAAAATAGGTTTCCCGAACTCGTGGAGCTTTCACTAAACAAATTAATTTTAGACCAGCGCTTGCAATACGATGATTCTCCGTCGTAACCATAAGCCCAGTCAAAATCCCACGCTGGCCCTAGGACATACCGACTAGCCATGTGCCCCATATTCTCTCGCGAAAGATATGCGCTCTTAGGGTGTTGCAACTCTCTATTGAGTGTCAAATCATTGACCAGCATGTAACGCACGAGCATGTCTACATCAACGAAGCGTTCAAAATTAGCATTATTGTATACCGCCGTTTCGAAACGGTTAAACTCCGTTTTTACGCCATTGTAGTCTAGGTAGGTTTCATCCTCTCCAAAGTCAGGAGCCTTGATATTGACAGGGAGTTTATATGAATCCGATTTAAATTGTCCTACTTCTGAATAGACATCAAGTTCAAAGAGCGCCGCCATAGACTCATCATCAAAGTCCACACTGTTATTGGCCATGCCCACCTTTTGGGTAAAGAAGTAGCTACCACGATAATCGCCGTTCATATAGAGCTCTACGGGCACCACATCGTTGGCCGTCTGCAAGCCTACCATACGAGCAATCTTATGGGCTACGGGGTTGGTCATGAGCGAACCTTTCTGCGCCTGTGCTATGAGGTTCCAATTCTTACCCTTCTTCATACCGAAAGGTTGTACCGATTTAGAGAATTTTAAGCGATAAGGTTTTTTGGCAAAGTCCCAACTTGTATTGCCACGCCCTTTAATCATCACTGAGCTTTCAAAATCGTAGTCATCCCACACGCCATTACCCTTAACAATAATATCTGCATTGAGGTAGACCTCCTTACTCGTTACCGTGGCACCGTTTTCAACATTAATATCAATGCGTGGCACCGATGTAGCATGATCAGTGAGCCAGTCAATATGCACGAGCACTTCGCGCCCCATAGGCACCATCTGGAAGGCGCCACTACTCTTCTCTTTCGAAAGACACTTGTAGTTAGGATATCCTAAGGTATACACCACATCTTTGGCAAAGCGCAGGCGCGACAGCCCGCTCTCTTGCTCCTTACCATTCACATAGGCTACAGCTCCGTCCTTATCCATCTCAAACAGCGGGGTCAAGTACTTGCCAATACCGCTCACCGTAGCCGTCACTCCATCGACAGAGATTGTAGCTTCAACATCACGATACAATTGGTCGTTAAGCTTGTCATCCAACACAAACCTTGTGAACTGCGGATAAACGGGCGACTCCTTACTAACCACATTTACCTCTGTAGATTTCCAAGAAACGACACTATCATTCACCAATGTGAGTGTATATTCTTGGCTATCATTATTCATCCCCTTGACCAAATTCTCAGGGTAACCATACACACTGCCATTGGTGAGGTATACATAAAAGATGTCGGTATCTTGCGCGCCAACCTTAGTCAACAACGAAACCAGCATTATCCCCAACAACGCGAATCGAACACGCATAAAAATCTTACCTATAAAAATGAGCACGCAAAGGTAGCACAAAAGTTTTTATTCACAAAAAAACTTGCATCTTTGAATACCTTACATTAAATTCGCAACCCATTATAGTTAACACTAAACACAATAGGTATTATGATTTGGAATCCGAACAAAGAATGCATGAGCCGCGATGAGATGCACGCGTTGCAGAGCAAGCGGCTGCAAAAACTGGTGACATATGTGTATCACAATGTCCCCTTCTACCGCAACAAGATGCAGGCTATGGACCTCTCACCCGAGGACATCCGCAGCATTGACGATATCGTGAAGCTCCCCTTCACCACCAAGCAGGACTTGCGCGACAACTACCCTTATGGCTTGCAGGCTGCCCCCGCATCAGAGATCGTGCGTGTACATGCCTCGTCAGGTACTACGGGCAATCCTACCATCGTGGGCTACACCCGTAAGGACCTCGCCGTATGGTCAGAGGTGATGGCCCGCTGCCTCACCGCCTATGGCGTGACTCGAGAAGACACCTTCTCTGTGGCTTATGGCTACGGCCTGTTTACAGGCGGATTGGGTGCACACTATGGCGTAGAGAACCTCGGCGCTACGGTAATCCCCACCTCTACAGGTAATACCGAGAAGCATATCCGCCTCATACGCGACTTGAAGGTATCGGGCATCGCCTGCACCCCCTCATACGCACTCTACCTGGCCGAGACCTTGGACAAGATGGGGCTGACCAAGGAGGACATCGGCTTGCGCATCGGTGCCTTCGGTGCTGAGCCCTGGACAGAGAACATGCGTAAGGAGATTGAGGAGCGCCTCGGCCTGAAGGGATACAACATCTACGGCTTGAGCGAAATCATGGGTCCTGGCGTATCGTACGAGTGCCAAGAGCAGAACGGCTCACACATCTGTGAAGACCACTTCTACCCCGAGATCATCAACCCCGACACTTTGGAGCAGCTCCCTCGCGGACAGCAGGGTGAGCTCGTCTTCACCACCCTCACCAAAGAGGGCATGCCCCTCTTGCGCTACCGCACCAAGGACCTCTGCACGCTGATGGAGGGCAAGTGTGCCTGTGGCCGTACAGCCGTGCGCATGGGTCGCATCATGGGTCGCAGCGACGACATGCTCATCATCCGCGGTATCAATGTATTCCCCTCACAGGTAGAGAGCGTCATCCTCGAGATGAAGGAGTTTGAGCCGCAATACATGCTCGTGGTAGACCGCGTGAACAACCTCGATACCCTGCAGGTACAGGTTGAGGTGCGCCGCGACTTCTTCACCGACGATATCGGTAGCATGCTGGGCATGAAGAAACGCCTTGCCGACCGCCTCAAGAGCGTACTCTCTATCAGTGCCGATGTGAAGCTGATGGAGCCAGGCAGCATCGAGCGCAGCCAGGGCAAGGGCAAGCATGTGATTGACAATAGAATATTGAAATAGGCCTCCCCCCCCGAAGAGGGGCTTACAAGCACAAACCTTGACTGTTGACTGTTGTCTGTTGACCGTTGACATAATTAAAAAAAGATAAAGAATATGACTATCAAGCAAGTATCAGTCTTCCTCGAGAACAAGACAGGAAGAATCAATGAAGTGACCAAGATATTGAGCCAGCACGGCATCAACATGCATGCGTTCAGCATGGCCGAGACACCCGACTTTGGCATACTGCGCCTCATCGTATCAGACGCTGACAAGGCTGCAGAGATCCTGCGTGGTGCCGACTTTGCCGTGATGCTTACCGATGTGATACACCTCCACTGTCCCAACGAGGCAGGTGCACTGGGTAAGATTCTCGAGCAGCTGGCTACCGCAGAGGTGAGCATAGAGTATATGTATGCCTTTGCAGAAGGCGACATCGCCAACATCGTGGTACGCCCCACCGACATCGAGCGTTGCGAGAAGGCTATTGGCTGTTAGCTATTGGCAGTTGGCTATTGGCAGACAAAAAATAAAGAAGGATACTCCGCGTGGGGTATCCTTTTATTTTGAGCAGCCTCTCCCGCCGAAAAACTCGCAAGCGAGACTCCTTTGGAGAACTAGAGTTCTCGTTGTCGCAACCGAGACTCATTTCGCATCGGCTCCCAAGGAGAGGGAGCTTGCAAGCATCGCGGAGGATTTTTTACCTAAACTTACTCCTCCCTTAAAACGCCAGCGACAATTGGCGGCAATTGACATCTCGCAGCGAGAGTATCTCTTGCTGGAAGTTGCGCACGAGGAGTTCAGAGAGCTTTTCGCGCTTCTCAGGCTTGGCCACGATAGCTTGGCGCGACCAGATGCGGTCTACCGTATAGTTGCTGTAGAGCTGCTCCATGAAGGTATCGTCAGGGTCCTGACACTTGCCGTCGCTATTGGTCAGCATCCACTGGAAGTGACGGTACGAGAGCAGGTCGCAAAACTTCTTCAGGCGTATCTGCTCCTTATCGTTAAAGTCGGCATTGTGATGACGCTTTCCCGTAGGACGATACGGAGGGTCGAGGAAGAAGAAGGTATTGCCACACGCCTCACTGTAGGTTTTCTCATAATCGTCACAGGTGATGATGACGCGCTTCAGCAGTTTGCTGTCGGCATAGATGGTGCGCTCATCACAGATGACGGGGTATTGCAGGTGGTTGTACGCTCCGTTAAACTTTCCCTCCGAGTTGGTGCGATAGTTAGCGTTCGATGTCTTGTTGAGGAAGATGAACAGTGCCGAGTGGCGCAATCCGTCAGAGAGTCGCGCATTGAATTCATCGCGCATCTCGTTGAAGTATTCGTGGCGCTCCTCCTCGTCGAGCGGGAGAAACTCTTTCTGTATCTTCTTCAACTCAGCCACCAGCTCCTTTGCACGGTCGCGCACCGTATTATAGGCTCGTATAAGGTCAAGGTTATTGTCGTTGATGACAGCACGGCGGATGTTAGGATAGGTCTGTAGCATGTGGAAGAGCAGTGCGCCGCCACCCACGAAGGGTTCTATGTAGGTGACATTGGGGATCTCGGCAAAATTAGCGGGTAACGCCTGGGTCAGTATATGTATATGCTGACTCTTCGTGCCCGGCCATTTCACAAACGGTTGTGCCCCAATATTCAATCCCGCCATATGTTGTATATCGATTTACCCTACAAAGTTAGTGGGCTTGAACAATTTAAACAAGAAAAAAGTTCATTTTCTGAACAAAAATGCACAAAAAAGGAAATTTTTCTCCACTCGACGGAGAAAAAAGTTGTCCAAAACGGACGATTTGCCCATCAGCCCCCCTCTTGACAAAAGTACAAAAGTACATGCTCGCCAAGGCATGTCGCGCACAAGAGAGAGCAATTCCCTTCGTCAAAATTCAGGTAGCGGTTATCCCCATCCGACAATTCAGTTAGGAGTAATCACATAAAGGCATGCCCATTTTCGCACATTCTCGGCATCACTTTCATGTGAGAAGTGAACGAAAAAGCAAAGGCCAGCACACACGGTGCCAGCCTCCGCTTTACGCTTCTGCGAGTCTCGATATTTATTCCCTCCCGAAGTTCCCCCTTGTTGGGCGATAATAACCACGGCTATAGGGCATACGCTCACGGCTCGCCGAGGAATCGGACGATGGTGCGTACTTGGCTGCGGGTGAGCACTCTGGTATTCTCGCAATACCCCTCGGCCACCATCGCTGGCCACATGCCGCGTGTGAGGTGCATCTCTTCACGGAAGTGGCGCAGGGCGCTATCGTAATTGTGGTCGGGGTAGTACATCTGAGCCAATTCGCCAAAATTATAAGGTTTTATAACAAATCGTTTCATAGAGAGCAAATTAATTGTTAACTGTTAACTGTTGACCTGCAGCGAAGGGAGTCTTAATAAACACACCACGCTCATCACTCCTCTCCACTAGGCGGCGCTTCTGCCACATGGCAAGTACACCTTTTGGGTCGGGCTTCATCCCCTGCGCTATGCGCAGTGCCTTCACATCTTCGCGGGTGAACTCGCGGGGCAGCATGGAGAGCAAGCCTACGGGGCCGCGCTGGATGGCGGTGCGCTCGCCTTCAATGTCATTGCGTAGCATATCGCGGAAGAAGCGCATCTTGCACCAAAAAGGAGGATTTATCTTCCCAGAGGAGCCCGCAAAGCGGATATGTTGGGGAGGCTCTTCCACGATGTCAGAAAGCCCCTCTTTCGGGAGGGGTTGGGGAGACCCTCCTGCGAGGCATCGCCCTCGCGTGGGTGTCGCTCATGCTGATGTGAGCAGCACACTCCTCGGGAATAGCAACAAAGAGAGGACACCCACGAAGGGATGTCCTCTTTCTCGTTCTACCTTTTGTTGCACTCCTTTTGTGGTGTGTCCTGGACATCAGATGCAGTAAAGAAACTTCTCACATAAGCGCCATTCAGGGCGGATTATGTGAAAAATCGCGCATTTTTAAGGCGGATTGTGTGAAAAATCACCTCTTATATGCTACGGATTATGTGAAAATCGTTATATTTTCGACTGAAACAAAGGACTTTAGCTATGAGCAATCTACTTAGAAGGGGAATTGACAGCTATTTGTTATCTACTCATTTATCTTATACCTAACCCTACACTGCTGACATTCATAGAGAATCTCTTCATGGTCATCGACCTCCTCAAGCTGTGCTCCACATTGATGACAAAAATAAATACCCTTGTCGTTGTGCCCACTATTTAAACGAGATTGAAGCGACGGGGGGATAGGCCGCCCCGCCTGAAGATAAATTTGAGCCTGTCTTTCATACTGCGAATTATCGCAACAAGAATGGCAATCAGGACAAATATACCAACCGTTGGGACACTTCGTGGTATCTCGAGAATCAATAAGCCCCTTCTTGCAATTGAAGCAATAGTTCAAATACACCTCCTTGCGATACTCACCACAAGTGGGGTTGTAGCAGCAATATCTATTGTAACGATTGAATGAACCATCCTTGGCCACCCGCATTAAGTGTCCGCACTCACGGCATCTCAAGTGTCGGAGCTTCTTCATAGCCTTATTCACTATGGCCAAAAAACGCCTAATAGTCTCGTCAGGCTCTAGCCCCGCCTCAACGCGATGCAGTTTGGGATAACCCAAAATTTCAACCAAGTGATATAGGGTATACTCCCTCCAGTCGCTGCAAGATGTCAGCACCTGTTCATTCAAGCAATTATGGAAACACTCCGTCCCACGACACCAGAAATAGGGCAACCCCGTCGCCTTATGTGGAGTGTCAGAGAATGTCGGAGAGCAAGAATGCTGGGTATAGTACTTCTTTCTCAAGAAAACAGTATTTACATTCCTTTCATCTTGACCAACATTGTAATAGTAAATTCGCTTCAACTCTTGCAGCTTGTCGGGGTCATAAGCAATCTCAAAATAGACGCCATTAAAGGTGTGATCACCCAATTCCCTTCTCAACGAGTCTATCACTCTTTGCTTAACATCACACCATACAAGAGAAATATCAGAGGAATCACTCAAGGTTACTTCTTGAGGGTATATCCTGACATGGCGAATCCGAGTAGATCTACTTGACAACTCACCTTGAGCGACTTCTGAAGAGCTATTAGATAACATATGTGTCGTATCCGTAATTGTGCGCGTCCTGCCGCCTTCGTTAAGTTCATACACATACTCAAAACTGATGAACCCCGAGAATTGGCGATTATATACCGCACCACCATTGCACCTTGGTATAAAACTATTCACCCCCAAGTCGATATTAGGATTTACAATATCGCAACGACTCGCAGCAAAGTCCAACACTCCATCAAAGGTCTGAAACTCCTCTCCATTCGTCTTCTTAATGGTAGACAAGCAATCACACAATAAAGGAACGCTCAAATTGATTGGGGCATTGGGTGTATAGAGACAATACCTATATCTAATAAAATCATCACATGGATTGTCCTTGAAGTCATTGAGAAGCCTCTCATCGAAAGTCGTCTTGCCCAATCTAATATCATGAAAATAGCGCTTGATAATTTGCATGCGAATTACTGAAGGCACTATAGCAAATAAGAAAGACAGCGTATCATACTGAATATCCGCACCATTCCCGTTAAGCCAATGATATAAAGAAAGTAAAGGATTTGAGGCAACAACTCCCCTACGACGCGGAGAAGCTTCTTTCGGATCAACGAGAATATAATTGACAATATTGAAAAGGTTTATAGCATCAGCATCCTCTAATCGTGGGGAAATATTTTCTAAGGCCTCCTGCAAGAAATCAGAACGATAAATGGTGTATTGATGCCCAAAATGACGAAACACCCTCTCTAAGCTTTCTTGCTTGCGGAGCGATAGGCAACGACCAATATCCCTGATTACCTCAAACAGCGTGAGAATATAGGAACTGAACGACTGCTCTAAAACGCGAATAAACATATCTTCGGTCCATGGGCAATAATTGAGAAACCACAATAAATTGATATATGAGTACTTATCCTCTGCATCGTAACATCGGTGGAGGTAGCTATTGAGCACGATAACCCAATCGCGGTAATGCGAAGCACTATACCTATAGGCTTCATAACATTCGAACAATACTGAATCAGACTCTTCTTCATTCTCATCAACCACCTTGTTGACAATCATCAACACATTGTTGGTCTTAAACCTATAATCAGAAATATCGCCTTCAATATCCTTGTCTACCGGCTGCCAAATGTCATAATAATAACCTGAAGAATCCCAAAATCTCTTCATCTTTACAAAAAAGCATAACGACTTTTCCAATTCCTTATACTTTAATTTGCTTGTCGAGAATGTAAATTTTTTCATATCCTATCAATTATGCCAACAAATGTAGCAAAACTTTCTATCACAAGCAATAAAGAGATAAAATATGGTAATAATATAGTCTAGAAAACAGATTATGTCATCCCTGCAGCATGAGCAATGGCATGATTAGGATGTGAGAAATGAGCTGAGTTTTTTTAGACAAAACAAAGAGAGGACACCCCACGAAGGGATGTCCTCTTTCATTATATATATGCGTACATTGCTGATTTAATCCTCATCATCATCGTCGTCGAGGAAGAAGAGGTCGGCACCGAAGTTGTCGTCGCCGAGGAACTCGTCGAGGTCGCGGCGCTCCTTCTTGGTGGGGCGGCCTGTGCCACGCATACGGTTGGCGAAGCCGCTGATCTTGCTCATCTCGAGGATGTCGT
>JAFYMV010000078.1 GCA_017548225.1 Bacteroidaceae bacterium
ACTTTGATGTGAAAGATTGCCCCACTTTCAAGCAGGTAGCCAAGGAAATTGCAGCAGACTTTGAAGGAGCAGATATTGCAGGATTCAACTCAAATCGTTTCGATGTACCTCTGCTGGCCGAGGAGTTTCTCCGCGCTGGGGTAGACCTCGACATGACACGCAGAAAACTTGTCGATGTGCAAGTTATCTTCCATAAAATGGAACAGCGCACCCTCGTAGCAGCCATGAAATTCTACTGTGGGAAGGAACTTGAAGATGCACACAGCGCCGAAGCTGACACTCGCGCCACCTACGAAGTGCTGAAGGCACAGCTCGACCGCTATCCCGAATTGCAGAATGACATCGATGCTTTGTCGGAGTTCTCATCACACACCAGCAATGTGGACTTTGCAAGTCGTATCATATACAATGAACAAGGAATAGAGGTATTCAACTTCGGCAAATACAAAGGCATGCCCGTGCGTGAGGTATTACAACGCGACCCCAGCTACTATAGTTGGATGATGCAAGGAGACTTTACACTCAATACAAAACAGGTACTGACACGAATTAAGCTAGGAATGAGATGAGTCTACAAGGAAAGAAAATCGTATTAGGCATTACGGGAAGCATTGCCGCCTATAAGGCTGCAGTCCTCATACGCCTACTAATAAAGAAGGGGGCTGAAGTACAGGTAGTCATCACTCCTGCGGGTAAGGAATTTATCACGCCCATTACCCTATCAGCGCTCACTAGTAAGCCCGTCATCAGCGATTTTTTCGCCCAACGCGATGGTTCATGGCACAGCCATGTAGCATTGGGACAATGGGCCGACGCCATGCTTATTGCACCCGCTACGGCTTCAACTATCGGCAAGATGGCTCATGGCGTAGCCGACAATATGCTCATCACAACCTACCTATCGATGAAGGCGCCCGTATTTGTAGCTCCCGCCATGGACCTCGACATGTTTGCCCACCCTTCAACAGCTGCCAATCTAAATACACTGCGCAGCTATGGCAACTACATCATCGAACCCACAGAGGGCGAGTTAGCAAGCCACCTCGTAGGCAAGGGACGCATGGAAGAGCCTGAAAACATCGCCGAATACTTGGAACGATACTTTTCAAAGTCTAAAGAGTTGGTCGGCAAGAAGGTAGTCATCACAGCAGGCCCCACCTACGAAAAGATTGATCCCGTACGCTTCATCGGCAACTACTCATCAGGGAAGATGGGCTTTGCCCTTGCTGAGGAATGTGCCGCACGCGGAGCCGAGGTAACACTTGTAGCAGGTCCCGTACAGTTACAAACGAATCACCCCAACATACGCCGCATCAATGTAGAGTCGTGTGCCGAAATGTATGCAGCTACCACCGAAGCCTTCAAGGAAGCTCATGCCGCCATCCTATGTGCCGCGGTAGCAGACTTTACACCCGAAAACACCTCCGACACCAAAATCAAGCGCGAAGCGGATGACTTGGTATTGCAACTCAAACCCACACAGGACATTGCGGCAGCATTGGGACGCATGAAACAACCCCATCAATGCCTTGTCGGATTTGCCCTTGAGACTAATGATGAGGTAGCTCATGCACAAGACAAGTTGCAACGCAAAAACCTTGATTTCATCGTGCTCAACTCATTGCGCGATGCAGGAGCAGGATTCCGCCACGATACGAACAAGATAACCATCATTTCGACTACGGAGAGCAAGGAGTATCCCCTAAAAACAAAAAGCGAAGTGGCCAAAGATATCGTTGACGAACTATCGAAAAGAAGTTAACCGCAGTTTTCTTGACTGCACTGGCACGGATTAAATAATAATTCTTATCTTTGTGAGTAAATAAAAAACATAGACTATATGAAAAGATTCTTTTTGACAATATGTGTATGCCTCGGCTTCATGATGAGCCAGGCGCAAGTGGAGGCCCGCTACGACAAGGGCAGCGTACCCGTAGTGAATGGCCGCGTACTCTTCGAAGAGACTATCGCCACTACACTAGACCAAGCGGTAAGCTATGAGCGTATCAATGAGTGGGCACAACAACGCTTCAATAAGCCCAATGTTATCGTATCGAAGTTCACTTCTGAGGATGCCACCAACTACACACTCGGACTTACTGCCGAGGAGTATATTGTATTTACCAACCGATTCTTTGTGCTTGACCGCACCCGCATCAACTATTGGGCAGAAATCCAGTGTAACGAAACTGGCGTCACCCTCAAGCTCACCCGCATCAACTATTGGTACGAGGAAGAGCGCGATGGTGGCCTCAAGTTCACTGCAGAGAGTTTTATTACCGATGAACAAGCCTTCAACAAGAAGGGCAAATTACTCAAGAATCAGGGCAAGTTCCGTCAAGGCACCATTGACTTCTTTGAGAGCCTAGTGAACGAGATGACCGAAGTATTGAACAAATAATTCCCAAGTCATGAAACGCAACGAACTCCGCAACTTGCTCAACACTCTTTTCCTCATTGGCTTTCTTGTGGCATTGATTCTATACATTGCCATCCCCGAAGACCGCACTGCCTTTCTTGCTGTATGTTTCATATCTATGGTTGTTAAGGTAGCCGAATACCTCGTACGCTTCTTCAGGTAACAAGCATTCATGCGCAAAATATTATTCGGTATCATCATGACACTAGGCATAGGGTACAACCTCTATGCCCAGCAGTCTATACATAGGATTGATGACAATGTGGGCGGAAGCATCACCACACTTAATCAGCAAGGATTAGTGGGCGAACGCGGTACAGGACGCGATAGCACTGTTGTAGACCGCGGCGGAGTGCCACGCGATGTAAGAATGTTCTGCATTGACCCCACCATCGGCACTATTATCCCTGTAGCTACAGATACCGCCATACACAATTTCCAAAATCTACACTTCACCGATGGCATGAATGGTGAGTATAGCCACTTGGGAAATATGGGATCGCCCCGCCTATCGCGCATCTTCTTCAATCGCAAGAACGAGGGACAGTTCATCTTTACCGATGCGCTCGATTTCTTCATCACTACACCCGCTGAATTCCATTTTACCGACACCAAGTCGCCTTGGTCAAATATCAGCTACTATAGAGCAGGCAACAAGGTCAATGGCGAAGAACGCTTTAAAGGGCGCTTTGGAGCCAACAGCGGAAAGCGTACCGGTATAGGCTTCAATATTGATTACCTCTACGGACGCGGGCTCTATAATCACCAGTCAACCGCCTACTTTGATGGAAGTCTTTATGGCTATCACCACGCCGATCGCTATGGGGTCAACCTCCTCTACAGTTACGACAAGCTGCGCCTTGCCGAAAATGGAGGTATCGCAGACGATCGCTATGTCACTAATCCTGAAGCTATGGCACAGGGAAAGAAAACTTATCGCCCTGCAGACATGCCTACCAACTTAGACCGCACATGGAACGAGAACTTGCTCCATACTGCATTTTTAGCCCAGGACTATAGCCTAGGATACTATAAGGCACGCACTGACAGTTTACCCGACACGACCATCGTGCACTACGACTTTGTAGCAGTAAGTAAGGCCTTCCACACCTTGGAAGCCAGCACCAAGAGTCGCAGGTTCATTGACTACGCCAACACAAGAAACTATTACACTAACAACTACTTACCCTATGACTCTATCGATGCCACCAACTACCTGCACTTACGCAATACGGTAGGACTGACGCTCATCGAAGGATTCAATCGTTGGGTTCCCTTTGGAGTTTCGGCATACGCCACTTACGAGTATCTCCAATTCTCCCTCCCTGATAGCATCGGAGGTGTGGGACGAGACCACACACATACTTACAAGGAGAATAATCTTCTCGTGGGCGGTAGACTCAAACGCACTATGGGAAAGGCGCTACGCTTTGATGCTATGGCCGAAACCGTACTTGCAGGAACCGACCTTGGTGCTTTCTGCATAAAGGGAGATGCCGATTTCAAGTTCTGCATAGGCAATGACACCCTACGCCTGCGTGCCGAAGGTTATATAAGAAATGAGAATCCTTCATTCTACTACCGCCACTACCATTCGCAACATTACTGGTGGGACAACAGTCTTAACAAGGAGTTTCGCACCCGCTTTGGCGGCAGCCTTATCATTGACCATTGGCGCACTCGTCTCTATGCCGGAATTGAAAACATCAAGAACTACACCTACCTTGCCGGTACACCTTACATGTATCCCGAGGATATCTATTCTACCATCCCACAAAGTCTTTCTAGTGTCGTAGCCCGCCAATACAACAAGAACTTACAAGTGGTGAGCACCACGCTTTACCAAGACTTTAAGCTCGGCATATTGCATTGGGACAACGAAGCGACCCTACAATACTCCTCCAATGAGGAGGTACTCCCTCTACCACTTATAAACCTCTATAGCAACCTCTATCTGCAATTTACCTACGCCCATGTACTACGCATACAGCTAGGTGGCGATATACGATGGTTTAGCCGTTACTATGCACCCGACTATGCTCCAGCCTTGGAGCAATACTTTGTGCAAGAGGGAGAGCAGCGCACCGAGGTCGGAGGATATCCCTTCATCAACGCTTATGCCAACTTTCACCTCAAGCAGGTGCGCTTCTATGTCATGTACCATCATGTAACACAAAATACATTACGACAAACCGACTCGTTCCTTGTACCCCACTACCCTATCAATCCGCGCCTCTTCAAACTTGGATTCTCGTGGAACTTCTGGGATTAAATCTTATCAGGAATCAGAAGGAGATATTTGTAAATCGTTAATTAAAATACTATGATACGCTGGGGAGTTATTGGATGTGGCGAAGCCACCGAAAAGAAGAGCGGACCCGCCTTCGCACAGATTGAAGGGTCGAAGATAGAAGCCGTCATGAGCCGCAGCGCCGAGCGCGCACAGTCTTATGCCGAGCGCCATGGTATCAAGAAATGGTATACCAATGTGATGGACATCATTGATGACCCTAAAGTTAATGCCATCTACATTGCAACACCACCCTCTTCACATGCCACCTATGCCATCATGGCACTGCGTTCGGGCAAACCCGTATACATTGAGAAGCCCATGGCAGCATCGTATGAAGACTGTATACGCATTAACCGTGCAAGCGAAGAAACAGGTGTCCCCTGCTTTGTCGCCTATTATCGTCGCTACCTCCCCTATTTCCGCAAAGTAGAAGAACTAATCCCACGCGTAGGCAAAGTCATCAATGTACATATCCGTCTTGCACAACCCCCACGCGAATTTGACGGTTCCACCGGTGATGCCATGCCCTGGCGTGTACAGGCCAACATAGCCGGAGGAGGATACTTCTACGATCTTGCTCCGCACCAGCTCGACCTCTTGCAGTACTATTTCGGCTACATCATCGAAGCCAAAGGATACACAGCCAATCGAGGCGGCCTCTATGAGGCAGAAGACAGTATCAGTGCAACTTTCCGTTTCGACAGTGGACTTGTTGGTAGCGGATCATGGTGTTTTGTCGCACATGAGAGCGCCCGAGAAGACCGCATCGAAATCATCGGAGACCAAGGCATGCTATGCTTCTCTGTATTCACCTATCAGCCCATTGAGCTTAATGACAGCACTGGACACCATGAGTTTAGCATCCCCAACCCCGAGCATGTACAACAGCCGCTCATCGAGAACATCGTACGCCATCTACAACGACAAGGCATCTGCACCTGTAACGGCATCAGCGCTACTCCTACCAACTGGGTCATGGACCGCATACTGGGAAAGATTTGATTTACAAAACAAGCAAAGCATACACCCTATTCAAGGAAAGTAACACACAGATTTATCCATACAGATAACAAAGGTACTCCATACTTGGAGTACTCTTTTCTTACCCCTACCCGAGAGCCAAAAGAGTTTAACAGCAATCTATAGTTAGAAGACAAGTCATACAACACAAAAAGAGAGGGAACATCATGTATGCTCCCTCTACTTATAATCTTGTATATCGTTTCGTATTACTCGGCTGTCTCTGTCACATCAAAGGCAGGAAGAGTCTCAGGGTTAACTGCGTTTTCATTGATAGCATTCTCCATCAGTACGCTGTCATGACCCAATTCTGCACGACTGGGCAACAAATAAGCAGTAGCTACGCAAAGAACCGCAATAACGATTGCCAATGTCCATGTAGCCTTCTCAAGGAAGTCAGTGGTCTTACGCACACCCATAATCTGATTTGATGAAGCGAAAGATGAAGCCAGACCACCACCCTTTGAATTCTGAATCAGTACAATGCCACACATCAGCACCGCAACGATAACGATAAGTACGATAAAAAGTAAATACATGTTCTATTTTAAGTTGTTGTTAATAATCAATTTCTCCAAAAATCGAATTTGGTCTGCAAAGTAAGCATTTTTTTCGGGGAATTGCAAATATAAACTCCGAATTATTTCAAGTGCACGCGAATATTTGCGTTGTTTTATGTAAATCTTGGCCAAAGTTTCGGTAAAGTAACTCTCATCAAGCATTTCATCCTCGCTAGTAGGCACTGACGATGCAGGCATATCAGCAAGGGATATAGCCCCAACTTTATCAGGTTTCTGCGACATGAGTTCAAGTGCTCTCAACACACTATCATCAGCAGATGTGGAAATAGCGACACTCGCATCAGACACTGCAGCGATCTGAGAATCAGCTTCACCCATCAAAAAACGAGTAGCATAGTCAGCTACCGCATCAACAGGCACAAGAGCATCAATTGTAGGCTCTTCGGGAAGAGTTCCCAAGAAAGCATCAATGAGACTCATGGTACGATCCATGGTAGGTTCTTCAACGAGCTCATTATCTTCCGGTATTACTCTATCGGCATAACCTTCGATAAGTCGACACAAAGCACGACGATCGTTCACATAGAGCACTGAACGACGCAGTTCAGCACCAAAATCCGGATCGTGAAGAATGTACAAGTTTTGAAGCATGAGCAGTCTCGCCGTCTGAAAGTAGGGATAGCGAGCCACAATACTGCGCAACTCGTACAAAGTTTCGCGTCCCAACAGTTCGGGATGATTGATGAGCGAGCCTAACACCATATTTCCTTACCAGTTAGCTACCGTGGCATTAAAGATTTGCTCAACTATCTCATCAATAATCTGTGTTACAAGTTCATCCTGCACATCATTAAGCTGCTGTGACGAATCGAATTCGCGACTAGCCGAGAACTGGCGTTCAAAGTCTTCTACAGGATTCTTCGCATTCTCAAACTTGACCTTGACAGTCATCTTAAGCTGCATCATCGATGAATATCCATCTGACGAGATAGATTTGTTTACCTGGTCATAAGCGGTAATTTCTCCCGAGAGCATAAGGTCTCCGTTACGGGGAACCTGCTGCAGTTTGGTTTGAGTCACATACTTGTCGCTCAAGGCATTATTAAACATACTCTCCATAGGTCCCCATTGGTAAAGGGCGCGATTAGGAAAGTTTGCAATAGTGATAGTCTTAATGATATCGTAGTTGATGGATGCTCCGTTAAACTTGTACGATATAGTACACCCTACAAGCAAGAGCATGAGCATCAATGACACCCCCTTATACAGTATCCACTTCATAGCCTTACAGATCCTCCAAGTTATACTTTTCAATCTTTCGGTAGAGGGTACGCTCAGAGAAGCCCAACTCTGCTGCTGCAGCCTTACGGCGTCCTTTATGGCGTATCAAAGCCTTTCGAATGAGCTCTCTCTCGGCATCTTCAATGGAAAGTGGCTCCTCGACATATTCCTCGGTATCTTGATACTCAAAGTCATCCGATTCCTTTTGTGAGCGTATTGATATAGTAGCAGAAGGTGTAGTCTGCATACCATCCATGAGTGCCAAATCTGAGCGTGAAGGATATGCCGTTGAACGCGGCACCTCTCCACCCATCAGAGCACTTACCTGACGCTTTAACTCTGTCATATCTTGACGCATATCGAAGAGTATCTGATACAGAATCTCGCGTTCACTCTCAAAGGTCTTTCCATGCGTAGTCTTAGTACCCGCCAACATCGGCAGATTACTCTTTACCTCAGGCAGATAATCGCGTAGCACCTCTTCGGTAACCTCACGCTGACTTGAGAGCAATGTAATCTGCTCGGTGACATTCTTCAATTGGCGTATGTTACCCGGCCACGGATAAGCCATGAGTAGCCGCTTTGCGCCATCAGTAAGTTGCACGGAAGGCATAGTATAGCGTTCCGACACATCAGCAGCAAACTTACGGAACAACAATATTACATCGTCAGGGCGTTCACGCAACGCAGGCACCTTGACGGGAATGGTATTGAGGCGATAGTAAAGATCTTCGCGAAAATCGCCACGAGCAATAGCCTCCACAAGATTCACATTAGTAGCAGCAACAATACGCACATTAGTCTTCTCAACACGCGATGAGCCCACCTTGATGTATTCGCCCGACTCAAGCACACGCAATAGGCGTGCCTGGGTGGCAAGAGGCAACTCACCTATCTCGTCAAGAAAGATAGTACCATTGTTAGCTTCAGCAAAGTATCCATTGCGTTCATCGATAGCTCCCGTAAAAGCACCTTTGACATGGCCAAACAGTTCCGAATCGATAGTGCCTTCGGGGATAGCTCCGCAGTTGACCGCAATATACTTGTAGTGCTTGCGTGCACTGTTCTGATGAATTATCTGCGGGAAAAACTCTTTACCAACACCACTTTCGCCTGTCACCAGCACCGAAAGATCAGTAGGAGCCACCTGCATAGCTATATCGATGGCACGATTGAGTTCTTCAGCATTACCTACAATGCCAAATCGCAGTTTAATCTTCTGTATTTCCTTGCTATCCATAAGAATTTGAAAGAGCGGCAAACGGGGCTCGAACCCGCGACCCTCAGCTTGGGAAGCTGATGCTCTACCGACTGAGCTACTGCCGCAACACATGCTTCACTTACGAAGCGCAAAGTTAGCCATATTTTCGGAATCACACAAACGGAATATAAATTCATCGCCATCCAAGCGAGGTAATAACGGCTTTTCTCATAAAAAATAATGGACAAAGCATGCGATATTCAAAAAAATATCCTACATTTGCTTTTCGAAACTGCGAAGAGAAATTGCACTCGACGGAAATAAAATCCACTTTTATTCACGCTTCTGCACTTTCTCTGCCCAACTATAACAATGAGCACTATGAATTTGACACCCTCATCAGCCGCTTCACTTGGCGAAGCATTCCGTAAGATAGTAGAATTATATACTGGCGAAGAAGACCAATTATTATCTACAGACTTTTATTTCCAGCCCCTCCGCGAGAGTGGCAAGTTGGCCGTATTTAACGACAACGATGAAGAGATCGCCAATGTCACTATCCCCGAATGGAAGGACTATGCATACGACATCTTCTATGATGAAGTTACTGCCGACATCACAACTGCGATGGAGGCCGCCAACACCAATGGCGATTTGGAGCGATTAGCCGTATGGATGCCTTATTCATTCGTTCTTGTTGACGAAGAGCGTGAGACCATTGCAGACTTGCTTTTGGTTGACGACGACACAATGCTCGTAAAAAAAGGCCTCATGGTAGGTCTCAGCGAAGAACTCAACAAATTCATTGAAGATTTGCTCAACGATTAAAGCCTATTTCTCTATCCTTACATACACAAAGAGAGTCCCACTTGCGTGAGACTCTCTTTCTTTTTTATACCTATTTTATATCATGCGCACGAATACCTCGATGGCCTGATATTCAGCCATACCTAGTTTGTCATATTGGCGAGCTGTATTTTGTGTACGATCTTCGGCACGCTGCCAGAACTCGCGATGGTCTTCACCAGGGAAGGGTACAATATCCTTTTGTGAAAGGTGACGGAAGATGGCATGACGCTTCTTGATCAGCTCATCTGGGCTCAAAGGCACAGCCATATCCACCATGCCGAGGTCCCACTCCTGCCATGCACCGCGATAGAGCCAGATGTGACACTCCTTGGCCCAATCATCGTTCTGTACAATTTCCCAAGCACCAAGCACAGCCTCGATACACACACGGTGTGTTCCATGAGGGTCGGTCAGGTCACCCGCAGCGTAAATCTGGTGCGGCTTAATTTCGCGGAGCAACTTAACTACAATATTGATATCCGCTTCACCAAGTTCACCCTTCTTGATACCACCCGTCTCATAGAACGGGAGATTGAGGAAATGCGCGTTAGTCTCATCATTAAGGCCAAATGAACGCACTGCTGCTTTGGCTTCAGCGCGACGGATAGCCCCCTTAAGGTTAAGCAATGCACGCGGTTCGGGCTCTCCCTCCACCTTATTAGCTATAATTTGGCGTACCTCATCGTAGCGGTCCTCCAAGCCTATTTCGCGTGCGGTATCCATGTGTTGTACCACCACATCATCATACACCGCCACATTGCCCGAAGTCTCGTAAGCCACATGCACATCATGTCCCTGTTCCACGAGACGGATAAAGGTACCGCCCATAGAGATAACATCATCATCGGGGTGCGGAGAGAAGATGAGTACACGCTTGGGGAAGGGATTAGAGGGAACAGGACGAGTAGCATCATCGCAATTGGGTTTACCACCTGGCCAGCCCGAAATGGTATGCTGCATATCGTTGAATACCTCAATATTCACTTGATCATAAGACTTACCCAAGCTATCGAGCATGTCAGCAAGCGAGTTCTTCATATAGTCCTGATAAGTCAGTTTGAGAATCGGCTTCTCCACCTTACCGCAGAGCCATATCACAGCCTTGCGCACCAATTTCTTGGTCCACTCGCATTGTCCTACAGTCCAAGGAGCCTCACAGCGTGTGAGTTTCTCGCCTGCGATTTCATCCACAACGACCTCAATATCGGCATGATCTTGCAAGAGGCTTGCAGGCACCATTTCAGTAGCCTCACCCTCAACGACCTTCTTGATAACATCAGCCTTATGCTCTCCCCATGCCATCACAACTATTTTCTTGGCTTTGAGAATAGTGCCAATACCCATAGTGATAGCCATCGTAGGAATCTCACTTTTCGAGAACGAGCCAGCCTGTACCTTGCGCGAGTTGAGACTGAGCTGCACAAGGCGTGTGCGCGACTTCTCATACGAGCCCGGCTCATTGAAACCGAGCTGACCTTGCTCACCCATACCGATGACCATAAAATCAACTTTGCCGGCAATCTTATCATAAGCCTTGCAACTCTCTGTCACAGCCTCAACTGGCGCTGTAGCATCAGGGATATGCACATTAGCCTCATCAATATCGATATGATTGAGCAGTTCCTCGCGGATGCGATAGTTGCGGCTCTGCTTGTGATCGGGAGCAATAGGATAAAACTCATCGAGCGTCACCACAGCCACATTTTTAAAACTTACCTTACCCTCCTCATAGCGCTTCACCAACTCACGGTAAAGTCCAAGAGGGGTTTTACCTGTAGTCAAGCCCAAGAGGAAAGGTTCCGCACCACTATAGGCATTGATAGCAGCCACTATCTGGTCAGCCACATACTGCACACCGGCATATTCTGTTTCAAAAACCTCTGTTGGAACCTTTTCGTAGCGACAATAGATGTCGCGTGGAACACCAGTGGTAATCAAACCACCATCTTTTGGTAATGTGTACTTACTTTTCATAGGAGTATTATATTTTTAAATGGTTGTTTAGCTTTTCGACTTCAAAATTAGAAAAAGGCTTTGAGAAAACCTTAACTTTTTCTCTATTTTTTAAATAGGTATATTCTATCCACTCATAGCCATTGGCAATAATGCAAAGCGCCCCAGAAAGCAGAACACTTTCTGGGGCGTTTTGTTGAGTATTAACCTATATTTTATTAGATGCTATATGTACCTTCAACGAGCTTACCCATTGACCATACACCACGAACTTTCAAATTATCGTCGAGTACCACAATATCGGCATCCTTATCCTTCTCAAGCGAGCCCTTACGATCATACACATTCATAATCTTGGCGGGAGTTTCTGAAGCCATGCGCACTGCGTCCTCCAAAGGAATATCCGCTTTCTGCACCAAAGTCTGAATCAAGCGGTCCATAGTAGCGATAGAGCCAGCCAATGCACTGCGGTCAGAGAGCTTGCACACACCATCCTCAATGATTACGCGGGGGTCGAAAGCCACTTGGCTATCGCTAGCAGCGCAAGCAAGTGCGTCAGTGATGACACATGCGCGCTCTACACCTTTGGTGTGATGCACCAGGCGTAAGATAGTAGCAGGCACATGTACACCGTCAGCAACCACCTCTACAGTCATATCCTCGTGCAAGTAGATACTCTCTACAGTACCCTCGTACTTGTACTCGCGACGCTTGTGGAAACCAGGCATTGCGTTGTAGAAGTGTGTAGCGTGAGTATAACCGCTCTTGCGTGCTGCATGGATATCATCATATTCAGCCTGTGTGTGAGCCACTGAAGCCAAGATACCCTTTTCGGTGATGTACTTACCGAACTGCATTGCTCCGGGGAGTTCGGGTGCAGCATCCCAACGCTTGATACAATCCCACTTCTCTACCAAAGGAATATACTCTGCGGGATCAGGATTCTTGATATTCTCGGGAATCTGACCACCGGCCATAGCCAAGTTCAAGTAGTGTCCCTCGAGGTGAAGACCCAAGATGGGGCTATCGGGCTCCTTCATCAACTTTGTACACACCTCAGCAGCAGCCTCAATCATAGGCACTGTTGATGATGACAATGTGGGGAAGATACTTGTAGTACCATGCTTCATATGCGCAGCCACAGCACCACGGAAGGCCTCTTCAGTACCCTCCATAAAGTCATAGCCACCACCGCCATGCACATGGATGTCAATACCGCCAGGGACAACATACATACCCTTTGCGTCAATCACTTCTGCGCCAACCACTGCGAGGTCACAATCGGTCACCGCTAAAATCTTGCTATCACGGATGATTACAGAGCCATCCTTGAGCCAACCCTTCGGAGTGAGGATTTTGGCATTGAT
>JAFYMV010000015.1 GCA_017548225.1 Bacteroidaceae bacterium
AGAAAGGAGGATATTTTGAATAGGCCATCTGCTTCGC
This sequence comes from Bacteroidaceae bacterium, assembly GCA_017548225.1. Lineage (GTDB taxonomy): Bacteria > Bacteroidota > Bacteroidia > Bacteroidales > Bacteroidaceae > UBA1189. Next base: position 38 of record JAFYMV010000015.1, read on the forward strand.
TTGACGCTTTCACGTTTGTCTGAAAACATGATGCGGTGGAATTGGGATTTTCAGAAGAGTCTGAAAACAACAAAGTAACGGGTTATGAATAGCCGAGTCTTTGGAATGTGATTTTTAATTTTTCTTTCAGTAATGTTTGTGGGTATTGAAAACAATTCCTACATTTGCGGTGTTGATAATAAAAACATCGTATATAGTATGCCTGAAGTTTTTAGATTTTTCGGATTCTCGTTCTTCTTCTACAGCAGAGAACACGAACCTATACATGTCCATGTAGAGGGCAATGGAGGAATGGCAAAGTATGACTGGGATGGAACGGAATTTGTGTATCGTGAGAGTGCAAACATTAAGGCCAATGACCTGAAAAAGATTAAGGGAGCCATTGATGAGAATGCCGATCTGATAATCAAGCATTGGAACAAACATTTTAACTATTGACCATTATGAAGATTACAGAGATTTGGTTTACTGCCGACCATATATATGGCAGGGATGAAGAGGGAAAGGAATACCGTCAATCGCTCTTATGGTATCCCAAGTTGCGTGATGCTTCTGATGAGGAGCGTAATGCCTACACCTTTGGACTTGGTGGCATACATTGGCGTGGGCTCGATGAGGATATCAGCTTCGAAAGTTTTGCTTATGAAGATTCCGAGCCGTCGGCAATGCAACGCTTCTTCCTTACACACAAGGAAATCAATATGGCCGAGTTTGCTCGTCTCGTTGGTATCAATCCCACATTGCTGCGCAACTATGTCAATGGGTTCAAGAAACCTTCGGCCGAGCGTGAGCAGGAGATACTCGCTTGCATCCATAAACTTGGCCGGGAGATGATGGCGACTTGCTTCTGATTTATTCTGGTAATTAACCTAAAAACAATAGCCGACTCTGTGTGAGAGTCGGCTATTATCATATACATAGGGGACCCTAGTCGGTCAATCACTTAAACTCGTCTCAGCTCTTGATGGGGATTCGTCGTGGTTCATCAGGTCGTAGTACCAGATGGGGAAGTGCAAGCGTGTGCCGACGAAGAAGCAACATCTCAACTACTCATTTTACATTCACTTAACAGGTTTGCAACATTTATGAAACATTGAGGCAGTACCTTTGCAACGCAATTGCGAAGGTTGGCTGCGCTCGTTGAGAGCAAATGCAAGCAATGCTCACTCGCTGGCGCAACCTTTGCAACGCAATTGCGAAGGATGCACCCTGATTAGAAAAAAACTATGAGATGTAAATTTATCAACCCCTAATCTCTATGAACGACAAACTATACCGTATCTTATTATTCGTAGCCGCTATGGTGATGCCCATCGTGTGTGGTGGCGTGGTGTATGCCCTCGTTACTGATGCCTATGATGCGTTCAACCACTTCGGCTTCTTCCGCTTCCTCACCTCGTCAGACTGGAGCTACACCGAGGGTGCCGAGCAGTATGGTGCGCTGCCCTTCATCACGGGTACGCTGATGACGACGGTGCTGGCCCTCATCTTCTGCATTCCCTTCTCGTTGCCTGTGGCGCTCTTCGTGGGTGAGTATTTCAAGGGTTCGCGCGTGGCTGCTGTGCTCAGCACGGTCACCGACCTGCTCGCAGGTATCCCCTCCATCATCTATGGCCTGTGGGGATTCTACACGCTGCGCCCCATCATCATGGCGCTCAACATCTCGCCACAAGGGTCGGGCATACTCACCGCCTCGCTGGTGCTGGCCATCATGATCATCCCCTATGCAGCCTCGCTCAGTGCCGAGTTCATCAAGATGGTGCCTAACGACCTGAAGGAGGGTGCCTATAGCCTGGGTGCTACGCGTGCCGAGGTGGTGCGCAAGGTGGTGTTCCCCGTGGCAGGCTCGGGTATCTTCTCATCGTATGTGCTGGCCATCGGGCGTGCCTTGGGTGAGACGATGACCGTGACCATGCTCATCGGCAACACAAACAATATCCCAGACTCTATCACCTCGACGGGTAACTCCATGGCATCCATCATCGCCAATCAGTTTGGCGAGGCCGACGGACTGCGTCTGTCATCGCTCATCGCCATCGGACTCATCCTGTTCCTCATCACTGCTGCCATCAATATGGTGGGTAAGATTATGATTAAACGCGCAAGAATTGCATGATGAATGTATTGAGGAGATAAGAAGATAAATGGAGATAAATGGAGATAAAGGCCAAATGTTTGTACGCGGTGTACTAAGCTATTGGCATTTAACTCCCGAGCGAAGCGATATCTCCCTTTAACTCCCTTTAACTACAAAAACAATAAAAATATGACTATAACGAAAATCAAGAACCGTCTCTTCAAGGACAAGGTGATGCTGTGGGGCATATGCCTCTTTGCCGCCCTCACCACCGTGCCCCTTATTGCCATCTTGGGCGAGGTGCTGTTGCGTGGCTACGACCAATTGTCGTGGTCGTTCTTCACCGAGCCTACCCCCACGGCCTACAAGGCCATGAAAGCCATCGCTGCGGGCGAGCCCATCCCGGGCGGTATCGCCAACGGTATCATCGGTACCCTCATCATGCTGGGCATGGCCATCGTGGTGGCAGTGCCCGTGGGTATCCTGTGTGGTGCCTATCTGGCCGAGAACAGTAAACGCCGCTTTGCCCAGGTGGTCAGCTACCTCACCGACCTGCTGCAGGGCACACCCTCGGTCATCATCGGTATCATCACCTACATCTGGGTGGTAGTGCCCATGAAGGGCTACTCGGCCATTGCCGGTAGCGTGGCGCTGTGTATCATGATGCTTCCGCTCATCATCCGCTCTACGGAGGAGACACTGAAGATTCTCCCCGCATCGCTCAAGGAGGCTGGTCTCGCCCTCGGTGCCAACAGTGCCCGCGTGATGCTCAAGGTACAGCTCCCTGCCGCCTTCGGAGGTATCTTCACCGGTGTGCTGCTCGCTATCTCGCGTGTCATCGGTGAGACCGCCCCGCTCATGTTTACCGCCCTCGGCTGCTCGCTCATCCGCTGGTCTATCGACAAGCCCATCTCGGCAGTGCCCCTGCTCATCTGGGAGTTCTTCAACGACCCCAACCTGCAGGATCTCATCTGGGGCGCATCGCTCTTCCTCCTGCTATTCGTA
>JAFYMV010000079.1 GCA_017548225.1 Bacteroidaceae bacterium
CTTTCTCCACAATCATATCTGCACAAGGAGGTGTCTTACCATAGTGCGCACAAGGCTCCAGACTTACATACATCGTCGCTCCACGCAGTAGTCGTTCATCCTTCACCGAGCGCACCGCATTGACTTCGGCATGAGGTCCGCCACACTGTCGATGATACCCCTCACTGATAATCCTACCCTCATGTACAATCACCGCCCCCACCATCGGATTAGGAGCCGCTCCAAACCTACCATTCCTAGCCAACTGCAGGCACCGCGCCATATATTTCTCATCAATCGTCATAGTTCATTCAATACTATTTACACAGAAAGTACTAATTTTCTTAGAAATATATCTTTACTACTTACGCATTCGTGCTATGGGTATGTGAAGCTGTTCACGATACTTGGCTACGGTGCGGCGCGCTACCTTGAAGCCTCGCTCGGCAAGCAGGGATACGAGTTGCTCATCGGTGAGCGGAGTGGTCTTGTCCTCTGCGGCTACGAGCTCTTTGATGAGGTTGTGTACCTCCTTTATCGATACCTCCTCGCCCTCGGCATTGGCGATGCCGTCGCTAAAGAAGTAGCGCAGGGGGAAGATTCCGAAGGGGGTCTGCACATACTTGCTGATGGTGGCGCGTGAGATGGTAGAGATGTCGTAGCCGGTAGCTTCGGCCACATCTTTGAGGATGAGGGGGCGCAGGAGCGACTCGTCGCCCTCGATGAAGAAGGGGCGCTGCAGGGCGATAATGGTCTCCATGGTGCGGGTAAGCGTCTGCTCGCGCTGCTGTATGGCATGGATGAAGTCGCGTGCCGACTCAATCTTCTGCTTCAGGAACTGTGCCGCATGGCGACTGTCGGCATTGGATGAGGCCGACTGCTCATCGAGCATCTGCATGAACTCGCTGCTCACACGCAGCTGGGGGACATTCTGATTGTTGAGGCTCAAGCTGATGTTGTCATCAAAAACCTCTACGATGAAGTCGGGCACTATCTGTGCATTGCTACGCTCAAGGCTATCGCCGAGTGAACTTCCGGGACGGGGATTCAGCTTCACCAATTCGGCGATGATATCGCTTATCATTTCGGGAGTCCACTGCATCTTCTGCTCTATCTTGTCCCAACGCTTATGGGTGAAGTCATCGTAACACTGTGTCAGTACCAAGCGCTGTTGCTCTACAAGCGGAGTCTGTTCCTTGTGGTCGAGTTGCAGCAGCAGACACTCTTGCAGGCTGCGGGCTCCGATGCCTACGGGGTCAAACTGCTGGATGTACTTGAGCACCTCCTCTATCTCCTTTTCATCGGCATCGATGGCGTGATAAATGGCCAATTCATCGGCAATAGCGAGCAGCGACTTGTGGAGCAGTCCATCCTCATCAAGCGAGCCTATGAGGTATTCACCTATGGCAGTTTGCTCATCGGTGAGGGGTTGCTCATGTAGCTGCCCCAACAGGTAGTCGTAGAAAGATAGCGTATCGGCATACTGGAAAGCCTGCTGCTCGGTGCTCTGCGGCATCGAGGGCATCTTATAGTCGGGGATATCATCTTCGCTGCGGTAATCGCCCGCGATGAGCTCCTCATTGCTTTCCATCCCACCTTCGCTATCGCCGTCAGCCATATCGGCAGGAGCCTCGTATGCTGAAGCTTCGAGGGCAGGATTGTCGATGACCTCTCCGCGCACCCGCTCCTCCATCTCTATGGTGGTGAGACTCAATAGGCGTGCGGTGAGCACCTGCAGTGGCGACAGGCCTTGTATCTGCAGCTGCTGTTGTCCTTGTATTTGTATTTGTGCCGATCTGTTGTTCATCGTTAATGGATATGTTTCTAATATTCGAAGCTGCTTCCGCCCAAGAACTCGCGCAGCAGTGAGGTGGGTGGCAGGTTGTTGTCAGGGATAGACTCAAAGTATTGTAGGAACTTGCGTAGGCGGTATGCCTCGCTATATTCAGGGCTGTTTTCCTTTACCTTTTCGAGAATGGGGCAGAGGTGGCTTTTCAGTACGGCCAGTTCGAACAGCAGTGCCGAGTTGAACATGGCGTCGGCATTCTCCTGATAGGGGAATATCCACTTGTCTTCCCCCTTGCGCACACTGGGCCAGCGCGAGATGGTATCTTCGGCCGAATAGCCACGATACTTATAATCGCGCAAGATGCGGCGCAGTAGGCGATTGTCGGTAGTGGGGATGTAGTTATGCTTGTCGAGCATGATAGAGGTGAGTGCCGACACATACACCTTATACTTGTCCTCTGCGGGGATATTGCCAGTGAGCTCGGGGTTGAGGGCGTGTATGCCTTCGATGATGAGCACGGTATGCTTGTTGATGCGTAGCTTGCGGTCGGTGAGCAGGCGCTTTCCTGTGGTGAAGTCAAACTTGGTCAGCTGTACCTCCTCGCCACGCAGCAGTGCCTCCAGCTGATTGTTGAAGAAGGGGAGGTCTACGGCATAGAGCGACTCGAAGTCATAATTGCCCTTTTCATCGAGCGGAGTGTCCACGCGATCTACGAAATAGTCGTCAAGAGACAGTGCCACAGGACTCAACCCATTGGTCATGAGCTGCACGGCCAGGCGCTTGCTGAAGGTGGTCTTACCCGAAGACGAGGGGCCCGATATGAGCACTATGCGGGCGCCACGACGGTATATATCGTCAGCAATGCCAGCGATGCGTTTCTCTTGCAGCGCTTCGGCTACATTGATGAGGTCGGTGGCGTGGCCCTCATGGCAAGCGGTGTTAAAGTCGCCCACAGTGCTTACGCCCAAGATTTCCTGCCAGTGGTGATGCTCGTTGAACACGCTGCGCATCTTGTCTTGGCGCACGATCTCCTCCAGTATATCGGGGTTTTCGCGGCTGGGCACGCGCAGGAGCAGTCCATCGTGATACTGCTGCAGTTCAAACAGGTGTATCTTGCCTGCCGAAGTAAGCAGACTGCCGTAGTAGAAGTCCACCTTATCGCCCAACTTATAATAGGTAGAGTAGAGCTTTCCCGTTGTCTCGAGCAGTGTCACCACATCGGTGCGCCCCTCGTGCTTGAAGGTCTCGATAGCCTTTTCGGTAGGACAATGGATGCGGCGTATGGGCATATCGCTGGCGATGATATCCTGCATACGCTGCTTGATGGCATCGACATCGGCTGCTGCGACTGTGCGCCCTATGCGCAGGCTGCAGAAGTAACCCTTCGATATGGGGTGCTCGATGATGACCTCGCCATCGGGGTACAGTTCGCCAATAGCTTTGGTCAGCACGAAGAACAACGAGCGCACATAGGTGCGCATGCCCGAGTCGGAGGTGATATCGAGGAATTCCACATCCTTGTGGTTGTAAACCTTGAAAGAGAGTCCCTCCACCTTGTTGTTCACGCGAGCGCTCACCGCACCGTACGGCATGTTGAGTGCAAAGCCGTCATACACCTCTTGCAGTGTGGCTCCAGGAGCGAATGTCCTTGTCTCGCCATTGTTTATGCAGCGTATCTGTACCATAGGAGTATGTATTATATGTTTTCTGCCGTAAAGATAGCCAATTATTGCTTAATCGGTATTTTTTTATTCATCTTTAACACAGCGTGCCATGAATAAATGCACAAATACCCCAAAATGTTTTACCTCACGGTGATGTGCAGGCAGCTCTGCTTGCGCTCATACTTCACATAGCATCGCTCTGCGCGGTGCATATCGTATACGGTCTGCATCAGCAGTTGCAGCAGCTTGGGGTCGTTGGCGCAGTGCTCCTCGGGCTTGTCGAAACGCACATAGGTGATATCTATGGTCGTGCCGTACTGGTGGCACGAGTTCTTCGATGCGTTCACATTGCCACTGCGGCGCAAGCGCTTGATGTGGTTTTCGGTACGGTATACACTGGTGACGATGAATCGGTGGCGACGGTCGTACCCTCGATTGTAGAGTGAGTCTTGGAACGCTTCGCCCAAGTCGTCGAGAAAGTTCTTGGCCTTCGGCACGAGGTAGGGAGCCGAGTGTGTGAGCGGGTCTACCTTATAGAGTTTGTTTGTCTCGATGCGCTTCAGGTCATACTGCCCTCCCTCGAGTTCCTCGATGGTGAGTGTGCGGGGAGTACCGTTGGCTCGGGCCGCCACGAGCTGGATGTCGTTGAGGTCGTTGAATATCTGCGGATAGTTGCGATAGGGGTCGCGGCGTTCCTTGAGATTGGGGTTTCGTATGGGCTTCTCCGGTTTCTTGGGCGGCGCGGCTACGGTCGCATGCTTGACGAC
>JAFYMV010000080.1 GCA_017548225.1 Bacteroidaceae bacterium
ACGCTGTGATACATAGCGGTGTGAGGTTCCGTGGAAGCCGTAGCGACGCACGCCATACTTCTCGTACAACTCGTAGGGAACGGCATACATGTATGCGTAGTCGGGCATGGTCTGATGGAAAGCGGTGTCAAATACGCCTACCTGGGGGATGCTGGGGAGCAATGCTGTGATAGCGTTCACACCCTTGAGGTTAGCGGGGTTGTGCAAGGGAGCGAGGTCGTTGCAAGCCTCAAAAGCTGCCAATACCTCCTCGTTGAGCAGTACAGACTGGCTGAACTTCTCACCACCATGTACCATACGGTGACCTACAGCATCAAGCTCGTCGAGCGACTTGATAGCGCCGTACTCTGCGCCTGTCAAGGTCTGAAGGATAAACTCCACACCTGCAGTGTGCTCTTGGATGTCCTTCTCAAGGATTACTTTCTCGCCGCTAGGCAAAGTCAATTTAAGGAATGAGCCAGGAAGGCCAATCTTCTCGATACCGCCCTGTGCGAGTACCGATTGGGTATCCATCTCAAAGAGTTTGTACTTGATTGATGAACTACCGCAGTTTAATACCAATATCTTCATAATCTTAAAGGAAGCCTCCCCAACCCCTCCCAAGGAGGGGCTTCCCGTCATCACGGAAGGGGTTGGAGAGGGTTATTTTAATGTGTTAATGTATTGCTTTATTTGTTCGTTTTACCGAGTCCCCCCTCCTTGGAGGGGCTGGGGAGGCTTATTTTACTTCGCAGCCTGTGCCTGACAAGCGGTGATAGCCACCATGTTGTACACATCGTCGATAGAGCAACCGCGTGAGAGGTCGTTCACCGGACGAGCGATACCCTGGAGGATAGGACCGATAGCCTCAGCGCCACCCAAGCGCTGAACGAGCTTGTAGGCGATGTTACCCACCTCGAGTGTGGGGAATACCAATACATTGGCCTTACCTGCGATCTCTGATCCGGGAGCCTTGCTGCTACCTACTGAAGGCACGAGAGCGGCGTCAGCCTGCAACTCGCCATCGATCTTGAGCTCGGGAGCCAACTCCTTCGCGAGGCGGAGCGCCTCTGTTACCTTGTCTACACACTCATGCTTTGCCGAGCCCTTGGTAGAGAAGCTGAGCATAGCCACGCGAGGATCCTCGATACCAGCTACGGCACGAGCAGTCTCAGCGCAGCATACGGCAATCTGTGAGAGCTGTGCAGCATCGGGTACGGGAGTTACGGCGCAGTCACCCATGATGAGCACGCCATTCTCACCATACTGCGGAGTCTGGGTGATCATTACGAAAGCACCCGATACGCAGCTGATGCCAGGAGCGGTCTTGATGATCTGCAGTGCGGGGCGAAGTACATTACCTGTAGTATTCTCGGCACCTGCGAGCTGACCGTCAGCATCGCCAGCCTTGATGATGAGACAACCGAGGTAGAGCGGGTTAACCACCAACTTTTGTGCCTCCTCGTAGGTCATGCCCTTCTTCTTGCGCAGTTCCACGAGCAGGTTGGTATACTCCTCCTTCTTCGCGTGATTCTCGGGATCGATGATGGTAGCCTTGCCAATATTGGTGAGGCCCCACTCGGCAGCGAGTGCGTTAATCTTTTCCGGATTGCCGATAAGAATGATGTCGGCTACCTCATCGGCAAGGAGGCGGTCGGCTGCTCTCAATGTACGCTCCTCAGTAGACTCGGGGAGTACGATGCGCTGCTTGTTGCTCTTGGCACGCGCAATGATTTGACTTAACAGATCCATGATGTACCTTTTATTTTGTTGTTATGTTGTTGTTATAGCAATCGCGAGTACCGCAAAGGTAGCATTTTTATTTAATATAGGTGTAAAATGGAGGTAAAAACTTTAACACAAATTGCCGATTCTTGCAATAAGATACTATAAACTTCACTTTTCGCTCGTTGAGATTTGATATTTCTCTCGCCTTGCACTAATTTTGCACCTTCAATAGGTAAAAAGAAAACTATGACAAACCGACAAATCGAAATAATGGACACTACGCTGCGCGATGGCGAGCAGACCAGCGGCGTATCGTTCGTACCCCAAGAAAAGCTCTCTATAGCACGCTGCTTACTCGACGACCTCCGCGTCAACCGCATCGAGGTGGCCTCTGCGCGTGTGTCGGCAGGTGAGGCCGAGTCGGTGAAAGCCATCTGCGACTGGGCACATCGTGCCGGACATATCGACAAGGTAGAGATTCTCGGCTTCGTCGACGGCACCACCTCGGTAGACTGGATACTCGGCTGTGGCGCCCGCGTGATGAACCTCCTCACCAAAGGCTCGCTCAAGCACTGCACCGAGCAGCTCAAGCGCACCCCCGAAGAGCATATCGCTGACATACGCCGCTCCGTAGCCTATGCCACCGAGAAGGGTGTAACAGTCAATGTATACCTCGAAGACTGGAGCAACGGCATGAAAAATTCACCCGACTATGTCTTCCAGCTCATGGACGGCTTGCAGGGCTGCGGTATCCGCCGCTTCATGCTCCCCGACACGCTCGGCATCCTCAACCCCATGCAGGTGCAATCCTTCAT
>JAFYMV010000081.1 GCA_017548225.1 Bacteroidaceae bacterium
GCAACGCAGCGATAGACTTACCCTTGGCAGTCTTTGACTGGAAGATATTGAGCACGCCGTATACGGTGAGTACGCAGAGGATGAGGTTCCAGAAGCTGCGAATCTCGGTGAAGCTGAGCGACTTGCTGAGGAAGAGGCTCATGAAGCCTGTCTCAGAAGTTGCGGTGTACTCACGGGCAAACTGGTTCATGGTGATACCATTCTGGTGGAAAGCCATCCAGAAGAAGATAACCACAGCAAATACCAAGCAGAGGCAGATGATGCGCTCCTTGGTTTGCGCGGGAGTAAGCTCCTCCTCAACCACTTCAGTGGTGCCAGCCACAGCCTTGGCGCGGTCAGCGTGAGCAAATGTCTTACGGAAAGCGTAGTAGATAGCGATAGAGAGGATGAGCGATACACAAGCTACAGCAAATGCGTAGTGGTAAGAGTCGCCCTTGCTGATGCCGAGCGAATCCTGAGCCCAAGCCATGATAGAGAGTGCTACAGCAGCGGCAAACATAGAACCGAGGTTGATAGCCATGTAGAAGATGCTGAAACCTTCGTCGCGCTTAGCCGAGTACTGGGGATCGTCGTAGAGGTTACCCACGAGCACCTGCAAGTTACCCTTGAACAAGCCGGTACCTACGCAGATGAAGAGCAACGCCATTGCCATCACGCCAAGAGCCACAGCACCAGCGCCAAGGGGCAACGACAACAACAGGTAACCGAGGAACATGATTACGATACCGCTTGTTACCATCTTACCGAAACCGAACTTATCGGCCAGCATACCACCGAAGAGGGGCACGAAATACACAATACCCAAGAATGCAGCCTGGATAGAGCTCGATGTAGCCATCGAGAAACCGAAATTGTCCTGCAAAAAGAACAGGAACACAGCCAACATGGTGTAGTAGCCGAAGCGCTCACCTGTGTTGGCAAGGGCAAGCGCCCAAAGACCTTTAGGATGTCCTTCAAACATAGAAATAGTAGTTATTAATTAATGAATATTTTACCAAATTCGGACAAAGATACATATTTACAACGATATATCCAAATTTCACCCTTTTGTGGGGCCTTATGGCATCGAAAATAAAATTAATAAAATCAAATCATTGCATCTTCGAGTAAAAAACAGTAGTTTTGCACCAATCATAAACCGAAAACTTATAAACTGAAAGTATCATGGCAAAATTCAAGAGAATCCTTCTCAAGCTCAGTGGCGAGAGCCTCATGGGCGAGCAGCGCTACGGCATCGACGAAAAGCGCTTGGGCGAATACGCAGCACAGATTAAGGAAATCCACGACATGGGCGTGCAGATAGGTATCGTCATCGGTGGTGGCAACATCTTCCGCGGCCTCACTGGTGCAGGCAAAGGCTTTGACCGCGTCAAGGGCGACCAGATGGGTATGCTCGCTACCGTCATCAACAGCCTCGCACTCAGCTCGGCACTCACCGCCATCGGCGTGAAGGCCCGCGTACTCACCGCTATCCGCATGGAGCCCATCGGCGAGCTCTACACCAAGTGGAAAGCTATCGACTGCATGGAAGCAGGCGAGGTAGTCATCCTCAGCGGTGGCACTGGCAACCCCTATTTCACTACCGACACAGGCTCATCGCTCCGCGGCATCGAGATCGAGGCCGATGTGATGCTCAAGGGTACCCGCGTCGACGGCATCTACACCGCCGACCCCGAGAAGGATCCTACCGCTACCAAGTTTAGCGAAATCACCTACGACGAGATCTACAACCTCGGCCTCAAGGTGATGGACCTCACCGCCACCACCATGTGCAAGCAGAACAACCTGCCCATCTATGTATTCAATATGGATGTCGTAGGCAATCTCAAGAAGGTGATGGATGGCGAGCCCATCGGCACCTATGTGCACAACTAAAAAGAACATCGAATTATCTACCTAAGTAGAAGAGGGGATATGGCCATTGAGTCATATCCCCTTCTCATTTTAGAAGCTATTTGGACTTTATTTCAAGTTTAGTTGATGTATGTTTTAAGGAATAAAATGCCCAATAAAGCGCATTTTTAGAAAAAAAATCCAATTCCCACTTGTAGATTCAGAAAAAAGCACTACCTTTGCAGCGTCTTTCAAAAGAAGACGCCCAGATGGCGGAATCGGTAGACGCGCTGGTCTCAAACACCAGTGGGGCAACCCATCCCGGTTCGACCCCGGGTCTGGGTACAAGAAACGGAGAAAGTTGAAAAACTCTCTCCGTTTTCTTTTTTACTGCTTAATAGTAACACAATCACAAAGAATTTGGCGCAAAGCGAATATCACACCTGCAATAAATCTTTTTCACAGGTTCGACAAATATTTTTCAAACCTTACAAAACTCGCGCCACTAACTAGCGATGCATGCATCGCTAGTTATCGACATATAGCACGGTAGTTAGTGATGCATACGCCGCTAACTACCGACGGATATATTCATAGGTAAAGGTCTAAAGAGGGTAAGTAACAAAAAATACTGCACAGACCCAATTTGGCAGTTTGATTCAATTAAGACGCAGTAAAACTATCAGTTAAGTGTAAAAATCGGGCAAGAATTATCAAAGAAATTGGTAGTTTATTTATAGCATCTACCTTTTACTTTCACCCCAATGTTTGTAGAACATTTTTCGAAAGTTCCGGTAGTACTATTTATGTAGCCATCTTTCATGTAAAGAGGGAACTGTATGTTGCTTTCGTGTTGCATCTGGTAGCGTGTTTGGTTGGCCCTTAGCTCATGATTGCTCCATTGTTGCTTTACTGATTCATCGCAGTCAGCAAAAGCAATGGCAACAATGTAGTTGCCAGGCTCCAGCAGAGTGCGTTCACTAGGTGCGGCAGTGATAGTCTGCTTCTTTCCTTCAGAGAGGTATACGAGAATAGGGTGAGTGAGCAGTGGTGCAAAGGTATTGTAACGGTATATTTGTATACTCAATGTAGCCCCTTCAATGTTGTTTGACACAATGTCGAACTCTATTTCTTCTACATCAAAGCAATACCGTGTGTTGAGCGTGGTGCCTACTTCGTAACCCACCTTATCAGGGGTGAGCATGGACACGGCTCCCAGTATGCGTGCACCTCGGCTTGTAAGAGTTTGCAGCCTATGCTTTTCGCCCATTACGATGACCTCTTCTAGATATTTTTCAGTAGCAGGCACTTGTGTACTGCTCCTTGCGGTGATAGCAAGGAGCAGTGGCATGATGATGGTTAGAATTGTTCGATTCATAGAATTATTCCTCCTCGCAATACTCCAATATATCGCCTGGCTGGCAGTCGAGAGCCTTGCAGATGGCATCAAGCGTGGAGAAGCGGATGGCACGAGCCTTGCCCGTCTTCAGTATGGAGAGGTTGGCGGCGGTAATACCCACCTTTTCGGCCAATTCGCCCGAGGTCATCTTGCGCTTGGCCAGCATTACATCTACATTTACGATGATTGACATTGTATGCTTGTTTTTAATGTTTTTACAAAGGGGGTAACGATTTATACAGTCAAGCGGTTCTCTTCGCTCAAACGGACACCTGCTGAATAGATTATCGCAACACCGATGAGCAGAAGGGGAGTAAAGAATGTGTTGGGATAGACCATAAAGAGTGGAGCACCATAAATTATGGGGAAATTATTGGCGCATAGACCTGAAAGAAAATATACAGGTGCCGACCACCATATAATATTAGCGTTACGCTTTGAGAAAAACTCGCCGCATTTGATTAGCTTGATGGAGTTGAGCATAAACACCATGGTGAGTATGTTTACTATAAGGCCAAAGATAACATACCCTGCGAGAATAAGTACTTTCCAAGCATACCACTCTTCATTCCATTTGCCCAAAGGATTACTCCAAATGCCCACCGCATTCTCTGCTTTCGCCAATAATAACAATATGTTCAACACTCCGAAAAAGATCACAAAACCGGTAACTACCGACATTCGTTTTGAAAGTTTTGTTTTCATAATACAATAAGTTTTTATCGTTTAACGATGCAAAAGTAATACAGTTTTATCGAAAAACAATAAACAAAGGAAACTTTTAATATTGTTTAACAAACGAAGCTTTCCATTTCTCTTTTCTTCCTCAAGGCTCATAGCCTTAATATGGATCTACATCGTAGTAGAGCATTACCTTTTGTAGCAGACCTTGCGCAGCGACTGATTGCTGGATGTCGGTGAGGCATTGGCGTACGCGCGCTACGCCGAGGGCGGGCTCGGCCTTGAGCATGATCTTGCGGATGTGGAGAGC
>JAFYMV010000082.1 GCA_017548225.1 Bacteroidaceae bacterium
TACACCGACGCCATGGTGAAGGTCAACGAGCTGCCCGTCGAGGTGAACACTACCGACCTCTACGGAAGTGGTGAAGCCGACGAGATACTCTCTATCCGCACCTACTACGAACAGCAGTGGCTCGATCGTGGATTGAGCATCAAGTACCTCAAGTTCCGTCTCATCCCCGGACAGGAGCTTCAGGAGCCCGAGATTGAGATAGAACTCGATGACTACCGCAGCTACAACCGTAGCAAGCGTAGCGGATTGCAGACAAGCAAGTAAGAGGCCTCCCTCTATCCCCCTCCCGAAGAGGGGGCTTGTAGAGTACACTAGGTAAATTAGAATTAACAAAAGAAAATAAAGTCCTTCCGAGACTGCGATGTCGAGAAGCCCCCTCTTCGGGAGGGGGTTGGGGGAGGCTCCCAATATTATGAACTTATATCCCAAACTTATCCACGATGCACTGGCCACAGTGCGCTACCCGGGAACGGGTAAAAATTTGATAGAGGCCGAGATGGTGGAAGATGACCTCCGCATCGACGGACAGAAGGTGTCGTTCTCACTCATCTTTGAGAAACCTACCGACCCTTTCATGAAGTCTATCCTTAAGAGCGCTGAAGCGGCTATCAAGCGCGAAGCTGGTGCCGATGTTGAGGTGACCATTGCTGTCAAGACCATCCAGCAGGCACGCCCCGAGGTAGAGAAACTACTCCCTCAAGTGAAGAATATCATCGCTGTGTCATCAGGCAAGGGTGGTGTGGGCAAGAGCACTGTAGCGGCAAACCTTGCCGTAGCTCTCGCCAAACAAGGCTACAAGGTGGGCTTGCTTGATGCCGATATCTTCGGTCCCTCAATGCCCAAGATGTTCCAAGTGGAAGATGCACGCCCCTATGCTGAGCGTATTGATGGGCGCGACCTCATCATCCCTATTGAGAGTTATGGCGTGAAGTTGCTTTCTATCGGTTTCTTCGTGGATCCCGCCCAAGCCACCATTTGGCGTGGCGGTATGGCGAGCAATGCCTTGAAACAGCTCATTGCTGATGCTGCATGGGGCGACCTTGACTATTTCCTCATCGACCTCCCTCCCGGTACGAGCGACATTCACCTCACCACATTCCAGACTGTGGCCATCACAGGTGCTGTCATCGTGAGCACACCGCAGCAGGTGGCGCTGGCCGATGCGCGCAAGGGTATTGACATGTTTACCAACGATAAGGTAAATGTGCCCATCCTCGGACTCGTAGAGAACATGGCGTGGTTTACCCCTGCCGAACTGCCCGAGAACAAGTATTATATCTTTGGCAAGGAGGGCTGCAAGCAGCTCGCAGAGGAGAAGGGTGTGCCTCTCTTGGGACAAATTCCTGTAGTGCAAAGCATCTGCGAGGGTGGCGACAATGGTTGTCCTGTAGCGTTAGACGACACCACGATGACTGGTCTTGCTTTCCGCAACTTGGCCGAAGCTGTAGTACATCAAGTAGAGGTGCGCAATGCCACACAGGAGGCTACACACATCGTCAAGACAAAGTAAAATCAGCGGAGCACATTCATAAAAAAAGGGTAGTAACATCAGTTATTACCCTTTATCTTTCTAATGGTAGTCGGAGTCTTCTTTTTCTCTTTTTCAGCCGTCTTCTCTACGGTGAGTTCTTCAATCTTGCGGTCTAACTCCTCGCCATAGATGTCAATGGC
Source organism: Bacteroidaceae bacterium (assembly GCA_017548225.1). Classification (GTDB taxonomy): domain Bacteria; phylum Bacteroidota; class Bacteroidia; order Bacteroidales; family Bacteroidaceae; genus UBA1189. Next base: position 1,672 of record JAFYMV010000082.1, read on the forward strand.
ATGAATGCGTCGTGAAGGAGTAATCAGTACATTAGTGGGGAGATGGGTAATATGCATACGCTTCACGATTCCTGTTTCCCATCCGTCAAAGTCGCACGCTTGGCGCCAAGTGACCGAATCTTCGGTAATAGCTTGCAACCACGCTTGGCGGTCTGTGTCGAGCGATATGCCAAGAATGTCAAAGTTGTGTTTTTTGTATTTTTCCTTGATGGCTACAAGTTCGCGCTGGCGCTGACGGCTCTCTTTATCCCACGATGCCCAAAAGTGCATGAGCAGATAGGTTTCTTTATATTCCGAAGTGCTCACATTCCTTCCATCGCGGTCAAGTACGGCATAGTTGTTCACCGTATTGTTCTTCGCCAAAGGCTTATAGGTGTTGAGCATGCGCTGTAGCTGCTTGATATAGTGATTATCTTGCAGGTTGCCGCTCATGGAGCCAATGAGGGTTTTTATCTTCGTGTTGTCGGGGCTGGGGCGGTTGACAAAGTATTCGCGTAGAAGATATATGCTCACTTCAGAGAAGGGATTGGCGCGGATAAATGAGTCGGCAACAGCTATAACCTCTCTCATGTCATCCAGGCTATCTGTCCGATGATAGAACTTTTGCAGTAAGGCATTCTGTTCGCCTCCCAAGATATGTATATGTCCCGCTGCTGCCGTATCACCTTGCATCGTGGCAGTCAGCCCCTTGTCGGCAAACACCAGTTCACGATGCATATTGGGGAAGAGTACCCACATAGGTACTACCGTGTCAAGGGGAGTGGTGTATCGAAATGCCCCGTCGCGGGTTACCACAGTGTCAACATCTTCATACAAGGCATCAGCACCGTATATGTATATAGTATCGTGTGCAAGGCTCCCTATGTGTCCTTCGAGTACAAAAATATTTGCTTTGTCCTTGCACGAGCAAAGACAAAGCAATACGATTATCAAAGAGAGCAGATGCCTCATCTATTTTTCAACTTTCGATGGACAATTTATTACGAGCGGTTTGCTCTCTTGCGTTCTATCTCATCAAGGATGATCTTACGCATACGCATAGATTTTGGAGTAACCTCTACATATTCGTCTTCCTTGATATATTCGAGTGCTTCCTCGAGTGAGAAGATGATGGGCGGTACGATACGGGCCTTGTCATCAGAGCCACTGGCACGCATGTTAGTGAGTTTCTTGCTCTTGGTAACATTGATCACCAAGTCATTGTCATGCACATGCTCACCCACTACCTGCCCTGCATATACCTCATCTTGCGGATAGATGAAGAACTTACCACGGTCTTGCAGCTTGTCAATGGCATAAGCAAAGGCTGTACCTGACTCCATGGCAATCATCGATCCATTTGAGCGACGGTCGATATCGCCCTTGTAAGGCTCGTATCCCTTGAAACGGTGTGCCATGATGGCCTCACCAGCCGAAGCGGTAAGCACATTGGTGCGCAAACCGATGATACCGCGCGAGGGAATATTGAAGGCAATGTTCACACGGTCGCCCTGTGTCTCCATTGAGGTGAGCTCACCCTTGCGGCGGGTTACCATATCAATCATCTTGCTTGAATACTCTTCGGGAACACTGATAGTGAGTTCTTCGATAGGCTCGCACTTGACTCCATCAATAGTCTTATAGATTACCTGAGGCTGACCCACCTGCAACTCGTAGCCCTCGCGGCGCATGGTCTCGATGAGCACCGAGAGATGCAATACACCACGGCCGTATACAATCCACTTATCGCTATCCTCCTCTTTTACTACACGCAAGGCAAGGTTTTTGTCAAGCTCCTTCATCAAGCGGTCATGGATGTGGCGTGAGGTTACAAACTTACCTTCCTTGCCAAAGAAAGGTGAGTCGTTGATGGCAAAGAGCATGCTCATTGTAGGCTCGTCGATGGCA
>JAFYMV010000016.1 GCA_017548225.1 Bacteroidaceae bacterium
GTGGGTATGGGGAGCTTCGCCGGTGGGGCGCTGCGCTACTACTTGTCTACACTTTTCAAGGGCTGGTGCGGACAGGGATTCCCCTACGCCACATTGGCGGTAAACCTCATCGGGTGCTTCGCCTTCGGCATGCTCTTCGCACTCTTTCAACGCACAGATGCTACATACAGCCCTTGGTGCCTGCTGCTGACCACAGGACTCTGCGGGGGATTCACCACCTTCTCGACATTCTCGCACGAGAGTATGACCATGCTGCAGAGCGGCAACTACATGGGATTGGCCATATACATAGCCGCAAGCGTAATACTCGGCATAGCACTCGTGGCAGCAGGAGCGGCTGCGGTTAATTGATAGTTGGTTAAGGGGTTAAAGGTGAGAGGTGAGAGGGCCAACAGCCAACAACCAACGACCAACAACCAAAAGCTAAAAGCCAACGGCCAAAAGCCGAAGATAGGTATTTTTTTATTCTGCAAAATGTAGTAAATTTGCACCTAAATAATAAGGTATAGTATATATGATACAATTTCAATGTGACTATAACGAGGGTGCGCACCCGCTGATACTACAACGACTGGCCGAGACGAACATGGTGCAGACGGTGGGATATGGCGAGGATGACTACTGCGACGAGGCACGCGGGCTTATAAAGTGTGCATGCGAGAAGCACGACATCGATGTGCACTTCCTCGTGGGAGGCACACAGACGAACACGACGGTGATAGCGCACACGCTGCGTCCCTACCAGGGGGTGATAAGCGCGGTGAGCGGACATATCAATGTACACGAGACGGGAGCCATAGAGGCCACCGGGCATAAGGTGCTGGCGGTGCCCTCGCCCGATGGTAAGCTGACGGCAAGACAGATAGAAGAGGTGGTGGTGGCTCACCGCAACGAGGATGGCCCCGAACACATGGTGCAGCCAGGCATGGTATACCTATCGTTCCCCACGGAGGTGGGTACCATATACACACGCAACGAACTGGAGGCGATAAGTGCAGTATGCCGCAAGTATGGATTGCCGCTATTCGTGGATGGGGCGCGACTGGGATATGGGCTGTGCTCGCCGGAGTGCGACATCACACTGCCCCAGCTGGCACGACTGGCTGATGTGTTCTACATCGGCGGAACAAAGGTGGGGGCGCTCTTTGGCGAGGCGGTGGTGATCACCAACGAGGGGCTGAAGCGCGACTTTCGCTATAGCATCAAGCGCCACGGGGGCATGCTAGCCAAAGGACGCTTGCTGGGTATACAGTTTGCTACGCTCTTCACTGACAACCTATACATGCAGATAGCGCAACATGCCATAGACGAGGCTATGCGCATCAAAGCGGCGCTACAGGCCAAGGGCATAGAGTTCCTCATCGACAGCCCTACCAACCAACAGTTTCCGATATTTAGCAATGTACAACTGGAGGAGCTGAGCAAGGACTTCCGCTTCTCATTCTGGCAACAGGTGAACGATACGCACACCGCCGTGCGCATATGCACTAGCTGGGCCACAAAAAGCGAGAATGTGGAGAAACTGATAAGCAAGCTGAAAGTCCTCCACTAAACAAAATAACCCTCACCCCAAGTTACACCAAAAGCTAAAAGCTAATAATCGTTGACAAAAAAATAAAAACCATGCGCATAGCAATCTACGGAGCCGGGTCGCTCGGCACAATCTTAGGAGCATACATCAGCAAAGCTGGTGTGGAGATAGAGCTCATCAACCGCAACAAGGCACACATAGAGGCCTTGCAAACACGCGGTGCCCAGGTGACGGGCACGGTGCAGTTCACACAGGTGGTGAAGGCATACACGCCCGACGCGATGAGCGGAAAGTATGACATCGTATTCCTCATGACCAAGCAGCAACACAATGCCGAGGTGGTGACGATGCTCAAGGACTACCTCGCCGAGGATGGGGTGCTGGTGACCTTCCAAAACGGACTACCAGAAGTGCAGATTGCTGATATCGTAGGCGAGGAACGCGTACTGGGATGCACAGTAGCATGGGGAGCCACAATGCAGGAGCCTGGCGTATGCGAACTGACAAGCGAGCCTGATGCCTTGTCGTTTGCATTGGGAGCCTTGACTGAAAAGCGCAGCAAGCACTTTGACAAGGTAAAGGAGGTGCTCGAACTTATGGGTACGGTAGAGGTAGAGGAAAACTTCATCGGTACGCGATGGAGCAAGCTGCTCATCAACGCTGCCTTCTCGGGTATGAGCGCCGTGCTGGGGTGTACCTTCGGCGAGGCTGCAGGCCCGCGCGCATCGCGCCGCGTGGTGCAGGCACTCATCAAGGAGTGCATAGATGTGTGCCAAAAGGGCGGCATACGCATAGAGCCGGTGCAGGGCAAGGATATCGTGAAATTGCTCGACTATGCTAACCCCATAAAGAAGGCCATCTCGTTCTTCATCATCCCCATTGCCATACGAAAGCATGCCAAGCTAAAAGCGAGCATGCTACAAGATATAGAAAAGGGCAAGCTCACCGAGGTGGACGCTATCAACGGAGCAGTGTCGGCATACGGCCGCAAAGTGGGATTCCCAACCCCAGCCAACGATCAAGTGGTGGATATTATACATAAGATTGAGCGGGGCGAACTGAAGCCTAGCATGGAAAACTTAAGATTCTTCGGGGGCATATAAGAGGATGAAATGATATATCACTAATAATAACTTAATCAACTAACAATGACAAAGCAATTGCAACAAACATTGCGCGACTCGAATGTAGCGCGCTGGACGGCACTCGTAATCGTGTCGTTCACCATGATGTGGGGCTACTTCCTCACTGATGCCATGTCGCCCCTAATGACGATGCTCGAAGTAGAAATGGATTGGACAAGTTCGGACTTCGGTATCTTCAACTGGGCATACTGCTGGTTTAATGTGTTCCTCTTCATGCTCATCTTCGGAGGTATGATCCTCGATAAGTTGGGCGTACGCATCACCGGTATCGCTACCTGCGCCTTGATGGTGATCGGTGCGTTTATCAAGTACTATGCCGTAGAGTACATCTCGCCGGGCCCCGATGCGGGATATATCTTTGGTATCCGCACACAGGTAATGGTGGCCAGCCTCGGATATGCTATCTTTGCCGTGGGTACCGAAAACTGCGGTATCACCGTGACAAAGGTAATCGCCAAGTGGTTTAAGGGCAAGGAGATGGCACTCGCCATGGGTACACAGGTGGCAGTAGCTCGCTTGGGTACGGCAATGGCCATGATCGTGAGCCCGCTCATCGTGAAGAATTTCAGCATGTCTACTCCCCTACTCTTTGCGCTCGTGCTCATCGGTATCGGACTCGTAGCTTACTGCGTATTCTGCGTAATGGATAGCAAGCTCGACAAGCAGCTCATCGCCGAACAGAATGATGCTGAGGATGACACCTTCCATGTTTCGGACCTCAAGCTCATCATCACCAACAAGGGATTCTGGCTTATCGCACTCTTGTGCCTGATGTTCTACTCGGCCGTATTCCCCTTCATGAAGTATGCAACATCGCTCATGGAAAACAAGTACGGCATGTCAAATGTATGGGCCGGTTGGATACCTGCACTCATCCCCATGGGTAACCTCATCATGACTCCCCTCTTTGGCGGCATATACGACCGTAAGGGTAAGGGGGCTACCATCATGATTATCGGCTCGGCTATGCTCATCGGCGTACATGTGCTCTTTGCATTGCCCGTACTCAACTACTGGTGGTTTGCAGCTTTCATCGCTATCGTACTCGGTGTGGCCTTCTCACTCGTACCATCAGCCATGTGGCCTTCAGTACCCAAGATCATCCCCGAGAAGTTGCTCGGCTCAGCCTATGCACTTATCTTCTGGGTACAAAACATCGGCCTGGGCTTCGTACCTCTGCTCATCGGATGGTTGCTCAATGAGTATTGCATCAGTGGCGAGCGTATCGTCAACGGACAGGTATTCAAGCAATATGACTATACCCTGCCCATGTGCGTATTCGCTTGCTTCGGTATCGTAGCATTACTCCTCGCCTTCGCCCTCAAGAAAGAGGACAAGCGCAAGGGGTACGGATTGGAATTGCCGAATATTAAGTAAAGATAGATTGATTGTATGGGCATAAGAACATAAGTGAATATTTAAAAAATACGACATGTCACTTATCTTCTTCTGTCCATACAAAACTTTCTCTATAAAAAAGGAAAAATGATTATCACTCCTATTGCCCATTTTCGTAGTGCCTTCCCAACCAAGTTTGGCATACCCCGTCAGAGCGGTATCGTCGACGAGTTACGCGGGTGTATCGTATTTGAGCCTACCTACCGCAATGCCGATGCCTTGCGCGGGCTCGAAGGCTTCGACTACCTATGGATACTATGGGAGTTCTCAGCCAACCGAAGTGCCCAAGAACGCGGCACTACGGCGTGGCAACCTACTGTGCGACCTCCACTACTTGGAGGAAACATACAGATGGGTGTATTTGCTACCCGCTCACCCTATCGTCCCAATCCGATTGGCCTGTCGTCGGTAAAGATTGAGCGCATAGAGCTTACCGACAAGGAGGGTCCCGTAATCCATGTACTGGGCGCTGACCTCATGGATGGTACTCCCATCTACGACATCAAACCCTATGTGGCCTATGCCGATAGCCACCCCGATGCCCGAAGTGGCTTCGTGGACGAACGATGCTGGCAAGAGCTCACCGTAAACTTTCCACAAGAGTTACAAACCCACTTCTCGGCCGAAAGTATTGCCGCGCTTACCCGAGTGCTATCCCTTGACCCACGGCCACAATACCAAGACAACCCAGAGAAGGTATACGGTATGCCCTACGAAGGGTACGACATACGCTTCCGCGTCGCTGACGGAGTGCTCAAAGTCGTGTCCGTTGTCAAAATCTCCACTAAACACTAAACAAAATAACGATTAAAGATTCCCCCCTCAACTCTCACCTCTCAACGCTCAACCTTGTCTGTTGACCGTTGACCTCCCCAAAAAAGAAAAACCATGATCACCTTTCCCCACGCCAAAATCAATATAGGACTACAAGTTACCGAACGCCGTCCCGACGGATATCACAACCTCGACACCGTATTCTACCCCATCCCCATCAACGATGCCCTAGAGGTTATCGTCGCTGAGGGTGCCGACTATGATTGTCGCTTACACATCAGTGGCATCGACATTGAGGGCGACACCGACAACAACCTCGTGGTACGTGCCTATCGCCTGCTGGCCGCCGACTATACCCTACCCTCTGTAGACATTTACCTGCATAAGCATATCCCCACAGGAGCAGGTCTGGGCGGTGGATCGGCCGATGCAGGATTCATGCTGCGCCTGCTCAACGATATGTTCGAGCTGGGCATCACCACCGAGCAATTGGAAGAGTACGCCACACGATTGGGAGCAGACTGCCCCTTCTTCATCACCGGTACACCCGTATATGCTACAGGCATTGGCAATGAGTTCCACCCCATCGACCTCAACCTTGAGGGATGGTACCTCGTGGTGGTAAAACCCGATGTATTCGTATCGACCAAAGAGGCCTACTCGATGGTGCGCCCCGAGAAGCCCGAGACAACACTTGACAAGAAGATAGGTATGCCCATCGCCGAGTGGAAAGAGAGCATCAGCAATGACTTCGAGAAGGGCATCTTTGCCCTGCACCCCGAATTGGCAGACATCAAGGAAAAGCTCTATACATTAGGAGCTAAATATGCGGCTATGAGCGGCTCAGGATCAGCATTGTTTGGTCTGTTTGATGCTCCCGTCGAGAAGATAGAGCAACACTTCCCCAATTGCTTCTGCGAGCAACAGAGACTCCCCGATTCACATCGAGGAGCCTCCAAATAACACAAACACAAAATAAAACACGACAAAACTACTATGCAATTCTTTGTTGGCTATTGCTTTTCTTAATTGCATAGTTACAACACACGCCACCAAGCCTTTGTTCATGTGGCTATAAAAAAAGATAGGGTATCCCGAACGGACACCCTATCTTTTTTATCAGTATACAACAAGCTATTAAGCTACTGCAGAGCCGATGAGGAACACGCCAGCGAGTGATACAATAGCGTAGAGCTCGGGGAATACGGCGAAGATCAAGGTCTTAGAGAACACATCGTAACCCTGACCGATAGCTGCCATACCATTAGCACATACCTGACCCTGACGGATAGCTGAGAACAAACCTACAAGACCGAGTGCGAGACCGCCACCGAATACGGCTGTAGCCTGGAGTGAGGTGATGTCAGCGGTGAGGATACCAAAGCTGTTGAGCAAGAAGTAACCTGCGAAACCGTAAAGACCCTGTGTACCGGGAAGAGCGGTGAGCACGAGGAAGTTACCAAACTTATCAGCTTTCTTCAA
>JAFYMV010000083.1 GCA_017548225.1 Bacteroidaceae bacterium
ATTGAGGTTATTTCACCTGCCCTGCTATTGGTATAGGCAATACATCCTATCAGGGCCAACATCAAGCAAACAAATTGTCTTTTCATAGTCGTAACGATTATTTGTGTGTGCGAAATTAGTGAAAAAAAACGATTTTCCGAGTAAATGTCCAAGATACTGCGCTCCTTATATGTAAAAAAATATTAAGCATATGTTTTCATGCCTCTGATGTAAATCTCGAAGATACTTTCACTTGCAGTGAAAAATATTCAAGCCAAGCTTAACCTTGTTGAATTTCTGCCTCGCTCAGTATAAAAACAAGCTTTTTCTACGTTCTCTCATTGAAATTTGATATTTCTCGTTCGCCTATTCCATCTTTGAGATGAATCTCCAAGATACTTGCGCTCACTGCGAAAAATATTCAAGCTGAGCTTGATATTTCTCGTTCGCTTTTCGTATCTTTGAATTTAAATTTCGAAGATACTTTCGCTCACTGCGAAAAATATTCAAGCTAAGCTTGATATTTCTCGTTCGCTTTTCGTATCTTTGTCTCCTTATTGCGCAAAATGCAAGAATAAACGGTTAATTAACGACAAAAAGACATAAAACGATGGAAAAGAAATACCGTCCCGAAACCCTCTGCGTACAGGAGGGCTGGACACCCAAGAAGGGCGAGCCCCGTGTGCTGCCCATCTATCAGAGCACGACATTCAAGTACGACAATAGCGAGCAGATGGCCCGCCTCTTCGACCTCGAAGACACAGGCTACTTCTACACCCGTCTGCAAAACCCCACGAACGATGCCGTAGCGGCCAAGATAGCAGCCCTCGAGGGCGGTGTGGCAGGTATGCTCACCTCATCAGGTCAGGCGGCAAACTTCTACGCCGTGTTCAACATCTGCGAGAGTGGCGACCACTTCGTATGCTCAACGGCCATCTATGGTGGCACCTACAACCTCTTTAGCGTAACGATGAAGAAGCTTGGCATTGACATGACCTTCGTAGATCAGAATGCTTCGGAAGAGGAGATACAGAAGGCCTTCCGCCCCAACACCAAGTGTCTGTTCGGCGAGACCATCTCAAATCCTGGATGCGAGGTGCTTGACATCGAGAAGTTTGCCCGCATCGCCCACCGCAACGGTGTACCCCTCATCGTGGACAACACCTTTGCTACCCCCATCAACTGCCGTCCCTTCGAGTGGGGTGCCGATATCGTGACACACTCGACCACCAAGTACATGGATGGCCACGCTACTGCTGTGGGCGGTGCCATCGTAGACAGCGGCAACTTTGACTGGGAGGCCAATGCTGATAAGTTCCCCGGGCTGACCACTCCCGACGCTTCATACCACGGGCTGACCTACTCAAAGAGCTTCGGCAAGATGGCTTACATCACCAAGGCTACCGCACAGATGATGCGCGACCTCGGTTCTATACAGGCTCCGATGAATGCCTTCCTGCTCAACTTGGGATTGGAGACATTGCACCTCCGCGTAAAGCGCCACTGCGAGAATGCGCAGCGCATAGCCGAGTGGTTGAGCAAGAACGACAAGGTGGCTTGGGTCAACTATAGCGGTCTGCCCGACAACCCCTACCACGCATTGGCACAAAAGTACTTGCCCAATGGCTCATGCGGTGTTATCGCCTTCGGCTTGAAGGGCTCACGCGACGAGGCCATCCGCTTCATGGACAGCCTCAAGCTCATCTGCATCGTAACCCATGTGGCCGATGCGCGCTCATGCGTACTCCACCCTGCGAGCCATACCCACCGTCAGCTCTCTGACGAGCAGTTGCGCGAAGCAGGTGTAGCTCCCGACCTCATCCGCCTTTCTGTTGGTATTGAGAATGTAGAGGATCTCATCGCTGACATCGAGCAGGCGTTGGGTTAACGAGCGGCCTCCCCTAACCCCTCCCGAGGGAGGGGAACTTGGTAGGATGATAACGATAACGATAAAATATTAACACAAACCTCTTTCTCACGATGTCTGAAGCTCCCTCTCTACAAGAGAGGGCGGGGGGAGAGGCCCAATATTAAATATATTATGGATTTTAAGATTGCTGTATTGGCCGGTGACGGTATCGGCCCCGAAATATCTGCCGTAGGTGTAGATGTAATGACCGCCGTATGTGAAAAGTTTGGTCACAATGTATCATACAAGCACGCCATCTGCGGCGCACATGCTATCGACGAGGTAGGTGACCCCTTCCCCGAGGAGACTTACGAGATTTGTAAGGAGGCCGATGCTGTGTTGTTCTCAGCAGTAGGTGACCCCAAATTTGACAATGACCCCACCGCTAAGGTGCGTCCCGAGCAGGGCTTGCTCGCTATGCGCAAGAAGTTGGGTCTCTTTGCCAATATCCGCCCCGTGCAGACCTTCAAGTGCCTCGTACACAAGTCGCCCCTCCGTGCCGAGCTGGTCGAGAATGCCGACTTCATCTGCATCCGCGAGCTTACGGGTGGTATGTATTTCGGTGAGAAATACCAGGACAACGAGAAGGCTTACGACACCAACTACTACACCCGTCCCGAGATTGAGCGTATCCTCAAAGTGGCTTTCGAGTATGCCATGAAGCGCAACAAGCACCTCACTGTGGTAGACAAAGCCAATGTATTGGCTTCATCACGCTTGTGGCGTCAGATTGCCCAGGAGATGGCTCCACAATATCCTGAGGTAAACACCGACTACATGTATGTAGATAATGCTGCCATGCGTATGATTCAGGATCCCACCTTCTTTGATGTGATGGTTACCGAGAACACCTTTGGTGACATCCTCACTGACGAGGGCTCTGTAATCAGCGGTTCTATGGGCTTGCTTCCTTCTGCCTCTACTGGCGAGAGTACTCCCGTCTTCGAGCCTATCCACGGCTCATGGCCCCAGGCAAAGGGTTTGAACATCGCCAACCCCTTGGCACAGGTACTTTCAGTATCTATGCTCTTCGAATACTTCGATCTTAAAGCCGAGGGTGCTCTTATCCGCCAAGCCGTAGATGCTTCGCTCGACGCTAATGTACGCACCCCCGAGATTCAGGTTGAGGGTGGCGCCAAGTACGGCACCAAAGAGATTGGCGAGTGGTTGGTTGACTACATCCGCAAGGCGTAAACACCATGACAAAGGATATTAAGGGAGGGTAAAGGACATAAAGCCTTTAACTCCCTTAATTCTCTTTTTAACTCCCCTTATTTCCACAACTCCTTTACCTACCCCATGATTCTCCCCGCCCCTTTCGAGCAATCGATGCGCCAGCTCCTTGGCGATGACTACGAAGCCTTCCGCGAAGCGTTGTTGGGCGATGCTGCCATAAGCATACGACTCAACCGCAGCAAGTGCGCCGCTACCCCCGACTACGAGCCTGTGCCTTGGGCTACTGACGGATATTACCTGCATGAGCGCCCTTCGTTCACCTTCGACCCGCTACTCCATGCGGGATGCTACTATGTGCAGGAGGCCTCATCGATGTTTGTAGAGCAGGCGGTGAAGCAACACTTGAGCCGTGCCCGCGTAGCACTCGACCTCTGCGCCGCACCAGGCGGCAAGAGCACGCTGCTGCGCTCACTGCTCCCCGACGACTGTGTGCTGGTATCCAATGAGGTGATGCGCCCCCGCGCCCAAGTGCTGGCCGAAAACATTACTAAGTGGGGACACCCACGCTGCATCGTCAGCTCCAACTACCCTGCGGACTTCACCCCATTGGGTGAACTCTTTGACCTGATATTGGTAGACGCACCCTGCAGCGGCGAGGGCATGTTCCGCAAAGATGAGGTAGCCGTTGCCGAGTGGAGCCCCGAGAATGTGAAGATATGCTGGCAACGCCAGCGCGACATCCTCACCGACATCTGGCCCACTCTACAACCTGGCGGAATACTCATTTATAGCACCTGCACCTTCAACACGCAGGAAGACGAGGAGAATGTACGCTGGATGATGGATGAGCTGGGCGCTGAGCTGCTGCCCATCGCTACCGACGAGGCATGGGGCATCACCCCGAGCCTTATCCCCGATGTTGCCCACGCCTACCGCTTCCTTCCCGGTCGCACGCGTGGCGAAGGATTCTTCCTTGCCGCATTGCGCAAGGGCGGAGAGCCCACAGCACCACAACCCTATGCCGAGCCGAAGGCCGCCAAGAAGGGGAAGGGCAAGCAGCCCATAGCTGCCGTCCCCACCGAGTGCAAAGGGTGGATTGCTGATGCCACCTACACCTATAAGGTAGTAGGCACCGATGTGGTGGCCATGCCCGCCGATATGACACCCCTGCACGCCATGCTATCAGAGCAGCTCTATCTCTTGAAGGCAGGGATCACCGTCGCCGAACTCAAAGGTCGCGATGCTATCCCCTCACATGAGCTGGCCATGAGCACCGCGCTAACCCCCAACGCCTTTCCCCGCTGCGAGCTCGCCTACGCCGATGCCCTGCGCTACCTGCATAGAGAGGCCATCACGCTACCCTCCGATACACCTCGGGGCTTTGTGCTCGTCACCTACCGAGATACGCCACTCGGCTTCGTTAAGAACCTCGGCAACCGCGCCAACAATCTCTACCCCAACGAATGGCGCATCCGAAGCAGCCACTTCCCCGAAGACGAGGTGGCGGTGGTATGAGCAGTGGCCTCCCTTCAAAAGGAATTCTTTAGCTTGAGCAACAGCGGCATTTGTACCCAACAAAACACAAAGAAGCGATGACCGTAGTCACCGCTTCTTTTATTTCAATAGCCAATAGCTAAAAGCTAAAAGCCAAAAGCTTAATAGATACCTTGTGCGAGCATGGCGTTGGCCACCTTCATGAAGCCAGAGATGTTAGCGCCCTTCACATAGTTGATATATCCGTCGGGCTGCTTGCCGTACTTCACACACTGCTCGTGGATAGAGTACATGATGTATTGCAGCTTCTTGTCACCTCGGCAGCGCTCCATGAGATATGACAAGCGTTCTGGCTCATCTCGAGACCGCTGGTAGC
>JAFYMV010000084.1 GCA_017548225.1 Bacteroidaceae bacterium
ATTGCGCCACCCCCAAGCCCATAGCGATAGCCAAACCGATACATGCACCCACAAGTGGTGAAGAGGCAGAGAGCGCCTCGGATACAAATGTCAGGAACTCCAAGCGGGGGATCTTGGCAATCTGCCCTACGATGAGGCCCATAATGAGCGAACAAAACAAGCCTAAGGCCATATGGCTCAATGCCTTGACTACATATTTATCAAACAATCTTTTAAGCATAGCCGTTATCTATATGATACAACTTTGCAAAAATAGAAAGATTTTCCCAATTCCTACAACTATTCCCGATTGTTTTTGGAAAAGCAACAAATACATTTACATAAAAGAATAGGGAAGCTCAATTGAGCTTCCCTATTCTTTTGTTATGATTACTTTATCACGGGGCGTACCAAGAGGCCTAACACCTGATTGTCAGTGCCCGTCATGGGCTTAGCAGTATCATCGTACCACATGAGCACCCATGCATCGTAGCCATCCTCCGTCGTAGACCAATAGTTACCAGCAAAGTTAAAATCAACCACTTCAGACTCCATCATCAGACCTCCCGAAGGGAAGAAAATGGAATTGCCATTCGTTGCGGTTGCCTTCACACCCTTAACACCAGCCACTGTGACATGCTCCCATGTGCACTTTCTGCACAGTTCATCAAATTCCCAGCGCGTGGGCATACGCCATCCTTCGCCCCATACTTCCTGAGCCACATCGAGCGAGGTATTGAGATAGGTATTCTGTGAATATTCTTTCTTGGGCTTTATCTCACCCCAAGCATAATAATCACCGTATACATTGACAGAGTCAGCACCCACATTATAAGCTGCCCATCGTACACTAAGGCCGAGGTCTACAGCTACATACCCACCGACATACTCCAGGCCTCCGAGTTCTCCTGAACCAGAATTTTCGAGTCCCTCTGAATCTGAGCCTTCCGGATCACAAGCCACCAAGCCCAATGACAACACGGGCACCAAAGCAGCAAACATAAACGCGCGCAACCACGCAAAACTTTTACTATTCATAATCTTTTTCCGTTAAACTTATTATCGCCGCAAAAGTAATGATATTTTCATAAAAGTGTACAACAATCAACTTTTTTCTTACCACTTTATCAGTCTTTCCCTTTTTTAGGACTAAAAATCATCCTCATTTTTCCACACGACTACGAGGCATCAGCGTTTCTATTCACACGCCCCGTACGGATAAGGTCGGTAAGATACACGGTAAACACCGGAAGCAGCATCATGCCCGCCAATGCCAGTAGCACGGAGATAATCTTCCCCACCGTGGTCATGGCGGAGATGTTGCACCCTGCCGTAGTGGCCGTCATGCACGAATACCATAGGCTATCCCAAAAGCTATGTAGCATGGGGTTTACGCTTGACTCGAGCACATAGAAAATCAAGCTACAATAATAGATGAAGGAGAATAGCACCACGATATAGGTGATGAGCAACCCCGAAGCCAGGTCGCGCAACAAGCCATAGGCGATTATCGTAAAGGCGATATAGCCACGCACTAGAGGGATGAAGCGAAACAGATATTCCGTTTGCCCGGGCAACTCCACTCCCCACCAATCAAAGAGCGTCAGATAGGGTACGATGAGTAGCAAAAACAAGAAATGTCGCCCAAAATACCGCCACGAATTCTCGGCATTGTACACCTCAAGAAAGAATAGCACCATCAGCAGCAGGCATATCCAAAACTGCAGGTCCAGGTAGTTGATGTCATCATAGAACGGAATGCCACGAAAGGTATCAATGGATATACTGATGACAAGCAATAAAGACAGCATGAATGCTGAAAGGTGGAGGGCAAACTGTAATCCTTGTTTGTTCATTGTCTATACACTGTAGGGAATGTTATTGCAAAAACAACCCACCCTGCAAGATGTTCGTAAATCGAACAATAAGGGCACTTCTTGACTAAGCAGTCGTTCTAGGACAGAATTCAGAATTCAAAAAAATAAAAATTAAAGAATTCTTCCGTATCTTTGCACCCTAAACGACCAAGATTATGATTTCTACCGACACCATCTGCGCCATAGCCACCGCCCAAGGTGGAGCCATCGGCATCATCCGCGTCAGCGGCCCCAATGCCATCAGCATCACCAGTAAGCATTTCCGTCCCATACAAGGTGCACCGCTTACCGAACGCAAAGCACGCACAGCCATCTTCGGACACCTCATTGGCACTGACGGGGCTATGCTCGACGAGGTACTCATCACCCTCTTCCGTGCTCCCCACTCCTATACGGGCGAAGACTCGGTAGAGATCTCGTGCCACGGCTCATCCTATATCCTCCAGCAGGCCCTACGCTTGCTCATCGATAGTGGCTGCCGCTTGGCCGCACCGGGCGAATATACCCAGCGGGCCTTCCTCAATGGTAAGATGGACCTCAGCCAGGCCGAAGCCGTAGCCGACCTCATTGCCTCTACCTCGGCCGCCACACACCGCTTGGCCTTGAGCCAATTGCGCGGAGGATTCAGTCAAGAGCTCTCGGCCTTGCGCGACAAGCTTTTGCATCTCACCTCGCTCATGGAGCTCGAACTAGACTTCAGCGACCACGAGGAGCTCGAGTTTGCCGACCGTAGCGAACTATCACAGATAGCCAACGACATCGAGCGCGTCATCGCCCGCCTCACCCACTCCTTCAATGTGGGCAATGCCATCAAAAACGGTGTTCCCGTAGCCATTATCGGCGAAACCAATGTGGGCAAGTCAACCCTGCTCAACGCCCTCGTAGGCGAAGAGCGCGCCATCGTAAGCGATATCCATGGCACCACACGCGATGTCATCGAAGACACCGTCAACCTCCATGGCATCACCTTCCGCTTCATCGATACCGCCGGCATACGCCAAACCACCGATGTGGTGGAGAGTATCGGCATAGAGCGCACCTATCAAAAGATGCAACAAGCCTCCATCGTCCTCTGGATGATTGATGCCACCAACTCTTCACAATTGACAATTGACAAGGGACAATTGATAATGGAGAAAGGGGAATTCAGCAACTTTTCACTCTTAACTCTTCACTCTTCACTCGAAAACAAGCCCCTCCTCCTCCTCTTCAATAAGTGCGACCAAGTATCGCCCGAGGAGCGTACCGCATTAGAGCAAGCCTATGCCCATATCGATGCCCCCAAGCTCTTCATCTCCGCCAAGAGCCGCATCGGCCTTGACACCCTTGAGAGCCACCTTGTAGAGGCCGCCGCCCTACCCGACATCTCGCAGAGCGATGTCATCGTCACCAACGCCCGCCACTACGAAGCCCTCACCCACGCCCTCGACGCCATCCGCCGCGTGCAAGACGGCCTCGCCATGAACCTCTCAGGCGACTTCGTATCACAAGACCTCCGCGAATGCATCCACCACCTCTCCGACATCGTAGGCGAAGTATCCACCGACTCCGTGCTTCAAAACATCTTCAAGCACTTCTGCATCGGGAAATAATTCAAAAATAAAAAGTAAGATTTGCGTAACCATAAACATAGTAGTGGAGAAGTTAATAATTTAAAGACTTTTGCAAATAATGAACTACTCTTGGCAATAAAGTCGTATTAAATGCGTTTTGCTGATATTTTTGATTACTTTTGTTACAATGAAGAATATTGACATATGAAAGCTACACAAATAATGCTGTGTTTCTGCCTTGTAGGTGCTATTATATTGGCATTAATTCCACATATTCTTTGGTTTCTGGGCTGGTGCATTGGCAAAATAGTAGATTTACATATACCGTACAGACTCTTCGGGGGTTTAGCAATTATACTGGTAGTGCTATTTTGGAGCCTTATGGCGTATGGATATTTCGTTGGTCGATGGAAGGTTGAATCAATCAAAGTTGAGTATGCCCACAAGGATATACCGCAGGCGTTTAATGGCTTCAAGATTGTGCATATTTCAGATTTGCATTTATCGACATTTGATGATTCTCCGGAAAAATTTAAGAAATTTATAGATGAAATCAACAGCCACTCTCCCGACTTGATATGTTTCACTGGAGATATGGTAACCATAGGAAGAAGCGAGGCCGAGTCTTATGCAGACATTCTCAAAACAATGAATGCAAAATATG
>JAFYMV010000085.1 GCA_017548225.1 Bacteroidaceae bacterium
ATATTGTTGAATGTTCGTTCAGACTCTGAACGATTACGCACCTTGTTGAGTTCCTCCTCATCAACGAAAGTATACTTAAGTACCTCCAGCTCGACCCATACAGCTAGTTCGGCCTCCTCTAATGTTACATCTTCGGCAAGACGCCCCATCACATAAAGGAGTCCGCCATCAATGCTTCCCTGTATATAGGCATCAATAGAGGTAAAGAGGTGTTCATCGTGTACGAGATGACGAATAAGTCGGCTCGACTGTCCTGCGGAAAGGATATCGGTAATAAGATCGCAGACATGATACTCTGAACTTTTACGATCGCCCATATGAAAAGCCATCACAAGCATGGGAGCGGGCACATTTCGATATACAGTCCTCCGTCTCATGCGTGCCTGCACTGGTTCTTGCGGCAATGTACGCGATACTATGCTGTTTGCAGAGATAGAGCCAAACCATTTCTCGGCCAGGCGCACCACCTCTTCGAAGCAAATGTTTCCCACCACAGAGAGAATGGCATTGCTCGGGGTATAGTAACGATGGTAAAAATCCATCACGCTCTCCAAAGTTGCCTGCTCGATATGCTCAACACATAGTCCTATCGTGGGCCAGCGATAAGGGTGCACCCTATAGGCAAGGTCGCGGATGAGATGCTGCACATCACCATAAGGACGATTGAGATGACGCTGCTTGAATTCCTCAATAACCACACCCTTCTGCACTTCAACGCTCTCCTCCGTAAGTGCAAGTCCCATCATACGGTCCGACTCAAGCCAAAAGGCTGTCTCAACATTACTGCATGGAAGAGCTATATAATAATTTGTGAGATCATTGTTAGTCCACGCATTATTCTCTCCACCAGCTAGTTGTACATGAGTATCGTAGTCAGGGACATTGACCGAGCCTTCGAACATAAGGTGCTCCAGCAAGTGGGCATAACCCGTACGCTCGGGGTCCTCATAGCGTGCTCCTACATTGTAAAGCACATTTACGGCCACCATCTGCGTAGTGGAATCTTCGTGATGTACGATGCGCAGTCCGTTGGGAAGAGTATAACGATTCATTCTGAATAGAAAAGATTAGAATATTGAGCGTGAATTCAGCAATGCTTACTGTTGTGCATAGTTCACCTCTCTCACACGCTTGATTATCACCGCATCAATAGGGCGCAAGCGGCTATCTACGGCACGCTTTTCAATCTTTGTCAGCACATCGAGTCCTTCAACAATTTCGCCAAATACGGTATAATAGCCATCAAGGTCAGCGGCACCACCAACAGTCTTATAAATATTCTTCTGCTCCTTGGTATAGTGAAACTGCTTGCGCTTGGCCATAACCTTGTCGGTATCGGCAGTAATCTGCTTCTTCAGTTCGCGTATCTTGGGCATGTTGCGTTTCTGATCTTTGGCATACTCCTTGAGTTGCTCAACATAGGGAGAGGAGTGAGTAATAGAGTCGAACACCTCTTTACGCAACTCCTTATTATACTTATCCTCTGCATTAAACAACTTTGTATCAGAGTATTTAAAACCTGTAACGATATAAAAATGTCCTCCCGAAGACTTTTCCATCTTATAGTAGCTTGCCATTGCCAATGCCCCGCGCTTATGGTAAAACTTCTCGGGTTGTATCTCTTCAGGAATGGTATAGTCTACATCGTTTTCACCCAAAGGCACTTCGCGAGTAGCTCCCTTTGACTTGGGGTCACCAGCCTGCACAGTGAAATTGTTTTGTATACGGAAGAATTGCTGATTGTCGTAGTACCCCTTGCGTGCCAGCTTGACAAAGTTGTGGCGGTGTAGAGGGGTTTCGCGGTAAAGTTTAAAAGTGATATTACCTTCACTTGTCTCCATCAGCAAATACTGATCGGCATCCACAATGATGGTGTCAGTATCTTCGGGCTCTACCTGCGGAGTCTCTTTCTTAAAGTTCTGACAAGCAGTAAATAGCAACATGGCGAGAAATGCCACAAGGGGAAAGTACTTTTTCATATGAAGAATTATTGTTTGCGTTTTTTATATAACTGATACGAATTGAAGATATTGTGCCACACACTATAGAAGCCACCAGCAATGGCTGTTACGGGGGTTAGGAAAGTGTAGGCCATCCAAATGGCAAAAACGGTGTTTTTTTGTCCTATAGCCTGTCCTGAAGCAACATGATCACTTGACGGTTTGCCGATACGACGGCCGATAAGAAATTGCACCCAGCAGCAAGCAAGCGTAACGACAGCAATACCTACAAGCGTAGGTAATGGCACATGACTATGCATAATGGCACGAGTAGTAACGGCAATGGCCATAGTAAGCGCGATGGTCCATAGATAGAATGCCGTATCGCCCGTATTCTGCAAGCGTTGTGCCAAACGCGGCATGGCATAGCGTATGCCCCAAGCCATTAGAAGCGGGAATATCAGTGTAGGGAACACTTGGCGGGTGATGAGGACAAAAGTAGTGAGAAAGGTTTGTCCTTCGTGCGGATTGACCAATGGAACAATAAGAGGTATAAATAATGCTGCCGCCAAGTTAATAAGCAGGATATAAGTAATGAGATGAGCCGCATTACCTCCAAGTTTGGCACATACCACAGCTGCCGCACATGCCGTAGGACAAATAAGGCATATCATGGCACTCTCAACAAGCAGACGGCACGGTATTGTGGGCCATAGGATGAGTACGCCAGCAAACAAGGCGAAGGCTCCTACTTGGACGGCAAGTAGCGTGGCGTGCCATCGGCAAGGCTTCAGCTCAGAGGGTTTCACCTTGCAGAAGGTGATAAACAACATGGCAAAGATAAGCGTAGGCTGCAATATCCCAATGAGACGATTGGCTATATGGCTGGTCCCCTCAAGAAAAGGCAAACTGGTATATACAAAATATACCACCACTCCCATTACCATCGAGATGGGAAGAGCCCAGTTCTTATAGAATCGAAGGATATTCCTCAACATAGTCGCTCCTTTTCTGTTATTCCTCATCTAAATTAAGTAAATACCCTCATGCATAATATGACGAGGGTATTTACTTATGATTATAGTTTACTATTCAGCTTGTTATCGCTTGGCGTATTCAGCCAATCCCTTCTCAAGGAAGCTTACATAGGCATCAACATCTTCATCGTATGAACGCGATGTTGTGAGCGGATGTCCAGCATTGTCAAGCAACACATAGAAAGGCTGCGCATTGGCACCAAATTTTGAGCGTTGCAGATAGCTCCACTTGTCGCCCACACTGCGCAAGGTTACCTCCTTACCATTCTCAATCACGCGGATTGGTTCAGCGAGCGGAGTCTTGTCATCAACATAAAGTGTCACGAGTACATACTCATTGCCAATGATATTCATTACCTTTTCATCAGCGAGTACCGACTGCTCCATCTCACGGCAGTTAACACAACCGTAGCCGCTAAAGTCGAGCATTACAGGCTTGCCCTCTTGGCGAGCAATGGTCATACCCTGATCATAGTCCATAGCATCGGGGTGGAGCTCCTGCTCATAGAGATTGAAATCCTGTGTACTCATAGGGGGTGAGAAGGCGCTGATAGCCTTGAGCGGTGCGCCCCAAAGGCCAGGCACCATATAAATAGCAAAGGCAAATGAAATAAGACCCAACATGAAGCGGGGCACTGCCACCTTACAATCATCGTCATCGTCGTGGGGAAATTGTATCCATTTTACCAAGTAAGCACCGAGCAATGCAAAGAGGGCAATCCACAAGGAGAGGAAGGTCTCACGATCGAGAATATGCCATCCGTAAGCGAGGTCAGCAACAGAGAGGAACTTAAGAGCAAATGCCAACTCCACGAAAGCCAACACCACCTTCACAGTATTCATCCAACCACCACTCTTGGGGGCCGACTTGAGCCATGCGGGGAAGATTGCAAACAGGGTAAAGGGCAACGCCAAAGCAATAGAGAAGCCCAACATTCCGATAGTAGGAGCCAAGATATTGCCTGTCGTAGATACCTCTACGAGCAAGAATCCGATGATAGGACCCGTACATGAGAATGACACAAGAGTCAATGTGAAAGCCATAAGGAAGATGCCGAGCAGTCCACCCGTTTTCTCTGCCTTTCCATCCACTGCAGTAGTCCACTTTTCGGGTAAGGTGAGCTCAAAAGCACCCATGAACGACATGGCAAATACCACGAGGAGGAGGAAGAAGAACAGGTTGGGCACTGCAGCTGTAGACAAGGCATTGAGTGCTGATGCACCGAACACGAGAGTCACCACCAGGCCAAGCAATACATAGATAACCACGATAGACACACCATAGATGTAGGCATCGCGACGGCCTTTCTTCTTATCACCGCTACGCTTGAGGAAGAAGCTCACAGTCATGGGGATGATGGGCCACACACAGGGAGTTACAAGAGCCACAAGTCCACCAGCCAAACCCAACAAGAAGATCACCCACAAAGATTGTGTCGCTGTATCGGCAGTACCCGCAGGTTGTCCCAACTCATCAATGACAGGCTCCCAAAGAGCGCCAAAGGGAGTTGAGGGGTGAGAGGTGAGGGGTGAGGGGTGAGCTGCGGCAGCTTGTGCAGCGCCATATTTGAACTCTACATTTGTCGGGGGCAAGCAGCTTTGGTCATCGCATGCTCCATACTGGAAGTATCCCTGCACCATGTAGTCGTCGCCCTCAACAGCAAAACGCTGCACAAAGATAACCTTATCCTCGAAGTAGCGTACATCCATGCCAAACATCTCGTCATACTTGGCAATTTCCTTGCCTTCGAATCCGAGTTTACCGTCAAGGCGTGCACCTTCGATAGTCTCCACCACTAATGTAGCAGCAGTCGGACCATCTTCCAATTCGGTAGAATACACATGCCATCCAGCATCAATGGTAGCCGAGATACGCAATTCAGCCACACCATCACCTACAATATCCCATGTCGTTTCACACTTGATGGGCTCATACATCTGGGCAAATGACACCATCGCTACACATAACAGCGAGAGCACAGCGCCCATTCTCTTTACTAAATTCTTCATTTTCGATTATAAATTTTGTGCAAAAGTACTCATAATCTGAAAATCTTGCAAATAAATTTGGTTGTTGCCAATAGGAAGCGCTTATATTCGAAAAACAATCTTTCTACAATCATTCAAAAACACACTATCCATTTCATACAAACACACCTGCGAACGCAACGATTGGGAGGTGTGAAAATCGTGCTATACTTTTATCGCTTGATTGACAATTTCCACATTCACAACATCCTACTGGCAATAATCAGATGATGAAAAGTGAAACCGATTAATGACCTCTATACTCTGATAGGTGTTGTGTATGGGATTTTTAGCTTTTTTATGAATTTGCAATTTGTTATTATGTGCTTTTTAGCGTAATTTTGTCCCGCTTAAATATTATTAATACTGTATCGAACGATTTTTAGAAATATGAAGAAAAGAATATGGGTTGCATTGGCAGCTATGGGTGCGATGCTTGGCACCGCAGCAGCACAGGAAAAGACTGTATTGAGTGCGCAAATCTATGGTTATCGAGGCGAAACCGTATATTTTGACTGCATGCAGACACCACTCATTGCACAGGAGTTCTACACCAATCCCGGTGAAGAACATCTCTATGCCTTCGAGTGCGACAACCTGGTGTGTATGACCATCAATGGCCGCACTACCGTACTGCTACAACCTGGCGACAGCTTGCATGTAGATATCACCTACGAAGGGAAGAATGCGCAAGTTGAGTATAGCGGAACAGAGCGTGCTGTGGCCAACAATAAATTGTTGAAGAGCATGGAGAGCCTCAAGCGCAGCCTTCGCTACAAGAATCAGTTATTGGGCTGCGTGGCACTCGACATCAAGCCAAAGACCCGTATTGACGACTCACGCACACTGCTTGAGCGAGCTGCAGCCATCGTAGAGAAAAGCGCAGCAAGCACCGAAGCCAAAAACTATGTGTTGGCAATGATTGACTATGACGCATACATGTCGTTCATAGAGTATCCAGTAATGTACGAGAGCGTAAGAGGACTTGCCGTAACCGAACAGGAGATAGGCGATTATTGGAACATCATGGATGGATACACCACACGCACCGATGCACAGGCGCTGAGCTGTCCTGAATATGCGAGTCTGCTCATGCGCTATTGTTTCTATATGAACGAGAAGACAGCCCGCGAGCGTGGCGAAACCTACACCATGCCGACAGTAATGGAGGACATGTATACCGAATTGGCAGCATTCTACGAGGGAGACCAACGCGATTACCTCATCTACATGTTGCTACGCAACTTTATCATGAACGGACAGGAGATAGAGCGCGCCGATGCACTCTACAAAGAGTACATAGAAAAGTACAACAGCAATCCCGCATACAAGGACATACTTGATCTATTGCTGCAGTAACCCTCCCCTCTCAAGAAGCAATTATGAAAAATATTTTCAAGCTAGTGCTTGCCGCCACAATGCTGACGGGAAACCCCATCGGTCTGCAGGCGCAGACACCTGACGCGTGGCAAGACAAACCCGTAACCTTACGAGTGAGCAATCAGCCATTAGGCAAGGTGCTGGAGATGGTGGCCCAAGCAGCTGGAGCCACAATTACCCTACAAGATGTATCGCTCTGGAACATCAACAAACCGACAAGTATCGCGGTCAAGGACAAAGAGCTCGACAAGGTATTAGGTGAACTCATCGGCAACCAAAATGTAAAGATTCGATTCGAGAGCAATGGGCACATTGTAATAGAACCTGACACACAAGATGAAGGCAACAAGGTGTGGCTCAACGCATCTGGTTTGGTGCTCGACAAGGCCACTGGTGAGCCGCTCATCGGTGCTACCGTGCTTGTTACCGACGGCACTGGCAAGGGAGACCGAGGATGCATTACCGACATTGACGGTAAGTTCAGCATACGCCTTACCAAGAAGGAGTCAATTACCATTTCATACATCGGGTACGAAACCGTATCAAAGCAGGTGCTCAAGGACGAGCACAACCTCACCATAGAATTGAAACCGAGCATCGAATTGGATGATGTCGTGGTGACTGGTATCAGCCGCCGCAATAAAAACAGTTTTACAGGTAACTATGTAGAGGTCAAGGGTGAAGCACTGCGTCAGATGAATCCGACCAATATCCTCAAGGGCTTGCAGTTTTTTGACCCAAGTTTCAAGATTATTGAAAACAACAGTACTGGTTCAGACCCCAATGCAGAGCCCGATTTCCAGATTCGTGGCGACCAATCGCTGGGTTCTACATCGTCACTGAATAGCATGGACCTCATGCTCGACAATGTATCAAGCCGCCCCAACACTCCCCTTTTCGTGCTCGACGGCTTCATCGTACCCATGAGCCGCATTCTCGACCTCGACCCCGAGCGTGTGGAAAATATCACCATATTAAAGGATGCTGCAGCCACATCGGTATACGGCTCACGCGCTGCCAATGGCGTAGTGGTCGTAGAGACCAAAGTGGCTCCAGACGGTGCTCTGTCGGTATCATACAATGGTACCACAACCGTACAAACCCCAGACCTTACTGATTACAACATGATGGACGCTGACACCAAGCTCGACACAGAGTGGAGAGCGGGTCTCTATACTCCTACCAACGCTGCGCACATGAACCTGTACAACAAGTACTTGCGCAACATTCTCGGCGGAGTAGACACCTACTGGCTGTCCAAGCCTCTGCGTACCGCTATCCAACACCGCCACTCGGCCAGTGTGGCAGGTGGCACCGATGTATTCCGCTATAGCCTTGATGTAAATGCAGCCATGCAACCCGGTGTGATGAAGGGATCAGAAAACCGCAACATGGGAGCCAACTTCAACATGACCTACATGAAGGAGAATTTCACCATGCGTGCCAATGTAAACCTTTCTGAGTCAAACAGCAAGAACTCCCCCTATGGCTCATTCTCACAATACACCAGACTAAACCCTTATTATATCCCTGTAGATGAACATGGCAATCCAGAAAAGATACTCGACAACAATACCGTAAGCGGACAAAGCACCATTATCACCAATCCGCTTTACGATGCCACCATCGGTATCAAAGATGCGAGCAACAGTCTCAGTATGACCACAAACTTAAGCCTGGAATATATGATACTGAGAAACTTGCGCATCACCGAACAGCTATCCTACACAAGAGGTATGGCGGGTACAGACAAGTTCCTTCCTGCCGAGCATTCAAGTTTCGAACTTGAAGACGACCTTACACGCAAGGGCAGCTACTACATGAGTACGGGCGACATGTCATCGTGGTCCAGCAACTTGGGAATCAACTACAACCTCGTATTTGGCGAGCACCTATTCAGTACCTTTGCCAACTGGACCGTTAATGAAGATAGGAACAACTATGTAAATCTCTCTGCCACAGGATATCCAGATGTACACATGAACGATTTCATCTTCGGTAACAAGATGGAGACAAACATGAGCAACATCGGTAGCGAAAATATCTCCCGCTCGATAGGCTTGATCGGACAGTTCTCTTATAGCTATGCCAACCGCTATTCGGTAGACTTTAACTTAAGCGGTGAAGCCTCATCGCGCTATGCCAATCACGACCTCGTGCCCTTCTGGTCAGTGGGCGGACGCTGGAATGCACACAATGAGCGTTGGTTGCAGGGCTATCTCTCCAATCTTGTGCTCCGCGCAAGCTATGGTATTACAGGAGAGCAGAATTTCAGTCCCTCCGACGCCATAGAGTACTACACCTACTCAGGCACCATGCGTCCATACAATTCGTTCCCCGTATTGGGAGCACTTTTGAGCGGGCTCAACAACCCAGCTTTGGGATGGGCAGAGACGCACAACACCAGCACTTCAGTAGATCTTGGATTCTGGAAAAACCGCGTCAACCTCACCTTCAACTACTATGATAATATCACCAAAGAGCTCCTTACCAGCTATGATTTGGCACCTTCAACCGGATATTCCACAATGGTGATGAATGCGGGCGAACTGCAAAATCGCGGTTTTGATGCTTCGCTCAATGTCATCGCCATGCAAAATCTGCGCAAAGAGTTCTTTTGGACCGTCAGCGCCAATGCCAATCGTAACCGCAACAAGATATTGCACTTGTCAGAATATCTCAAGAAAATCAATGAGGAGCAAATGAAATCAGCTACAGCTCCCCTCCCCCAATACCACGAAGGCGAATCAACAACGACGCTCTATGTGGTGCGTTCACTCGGTGTAGATCCAGTAACGGGCAAGGAGGTATACCTGAAGCGTGATGGTACGAAGACTTTCGTATGGAATGCCAATGACAAAGTACCCGTAGGCGACACCAATCCCAAGATTAGCGGCACCTTCTCATCAAGCGTCAATTGGAAAGACCTCTCATGCACACTCGGATTCACTTACAAATATGGCGGAGTGGTATACAACCAGACATTGGTAGACAAGATTGAAAACCAAAACATTGCATACAATCTTGACAACCGTGCTGGAGAAAATCGTTGGGAGAATCCCGGAGATGCCACACCCTATGTAGGATTTAGCCCCACTGGTGCCAATACACCAGCCAGCACACGATTCATCATGAACGACAATGAGATGCGCTTTGCCACGATGAGCGTGGGTTACCGATTCTCCAGCGAAGATTTCAAGGGATTAAGCAAAGCCAACATCGATGTGCTTGCTCTGAATTTCACTACGAACGACATAGCCCGCCTGTCTCCTATACGCATGGAACGCGGTCTTGACTATCCGTTTGCCCGTTCTTACACCCTCTCAATGTCAATCATGTTTAGATAAGCAGGCAACAGCTATTCAGAATTAAATGGAATTTGTAATATGAAAAAGTATATATATACACTCCTGATAAGCCTCATCACCCTCACGGCTTGTACCGATTGGTTGGATGTAGCACCCAACACTGATGTGCCGGCCAAAGATTTGTTCACTACCGAAAACGGATTCATGAGTTCATTGGCAGGACTCTACATCGTGATGACCGAAGAGAACACCTACGGCAAAAACATGAGTTTCGGCCTCGTAGAGCAATTAGCACAAATGTACGACAAGCTCCCCGACGGCACATCAGACCGCAATAGCGTATACATTTACGACCAGGAGACTAGCGGTGCCTACAACACCAAAGGCGTGCTTGCCAATGTATGGCAGGCCCAATATCACACCATAGCCAACGCCAACAACCTACTGAAATGGTGGAATCTCAATGCCGGAGCAGTGATTCCCAATGAAGACACACGCAACATGATACGAGGCGAAGCATTGGCGCTCCGTGCCTTCCTGCACTTTGACCTATTGCGTGGATGGGGCCCCATGAATTACGCCAAAGACGAAAAGGCCCAAGGAATGAAATGCATCCCCTATCGTACTGTAGCCAATCATTCCAAGCAACCCTTGCTCCCAGCTAAAGACATCATCCGCAACATTCTCAATGACTTGCACGAGGCACGCGAATGCATGAGCCACGAGAAGGACCTTGATTTGAGCGATCAAACCAACGACCGCCAGTTCCGCATGAACTACCATGCCATCAATGCCATGCTGGCTCGTGTATACAACTACGCCGGCATCAAGGATAGCGCATTCATCTATGCCAAGATGGTGATTGATGAGTGCGGACTTATCCTTCAGAATGGAAATGACAATGACCCCATACTCTCTCAAGAGGTCATCTGCGGACTCTCCATGCATGAATTAAAAGACAATCTTTCAGAATACTTTGCCTATGGCGAGAAAATCAGTACAAAGTACTACCTGAACATCTCAACCCTGAATGCCATATACGAGAGCGTAGGTACAGAGAGTGAAGATATGCGCGCCCAAGGCACCGCCTTCAACCGCAACAATGAGTTGCAATATGCCATCACATTGAAATACATTGACAATGACAACGGGGTGATTCCTCTCATCCGCCTTCCCGAGATGTACTACATCGCTTGCGAATCGGCATCATCAAACAAGGAAGCAGCCACCTACATCAACAGTGTACGCAACAAACGAGGTATCTCCAAAGCCAAAGATGTGGTGTGCGACACCGACGAGCTACGCGCCACCGCATTGGACAAGGAATATCGCAAAGAGTTCTATGGCGAAGGCCAGTATTTCTGGTTCCTCAAGACCCATGGCATCACGGGAGAGTTGTCGCATTGTCCCGAAACGAAACTTGCAGAAGAACACTTTGTATTCCCTCTTCCCGATAGAGAGCTTGAGTATGGCTGGACATCTGAAGAAGACACCGACACACAGAACTAGACTCCGAATATGATATGAAAAAGAATATACTACACATCGCCTCGCTGCTACTCCTTATACTGGCCTTTTCCTCTTGCGAAAAGCGCGAGCCTGATCTTTTTGACGAGGGAGCCAACGGCGCCTATTTCGACTATGAGCATGCTGCAGATTTCAGCCAGACAATAAACTTTGCCGACCACATCGTAGGCGCCCCTGACACTGTACCCGTAATACTGAAGGTAAAGTTACTCGGCTACCTTTACGATGAAGCCCGCACCCTGACAATCAAGACACAAGGAATCGAAGGCTACCCATTGGCCCATGTTGCCATCGATGAGGTAGTGTTCGCTAACAAAGAGTACGAAAAGCTGGTAGAAGTCAAGGTTGAGCGCCCCGCTCAGGAAGACACCCTCTATGCCGTTTGCATATACCTCGACGGCAGCGGTGACATAGGAACGGGAATAGCAGGAAAAGACATAATCAATCTCTATGTTACAGAGAAATATAGCAAGCCCGATGTATGGTACAGCCACATGGAGACCTACCTGGGCGGATGGAACAAAGAGAAGCACCTGTACCTTGCCAAGTATACGGGAGACGACTTGTTCTATAACAATCTCTATGACAAGGAGCTTGACATGCATCTCTTCGATTCTATTATCAGTCTCAATGTGAGTGCCGTCAATGCACTGCTCGCCAACGAGCCAACCTATACGATAACAGCAGACCTCCCCATACTTAAGGAGACCGACTATCCCGCCTACACCGAGCCCTATTTCTGGCACTTGTACGAAGAGTACCTTGGGGCATTCAGAGCGGATAAGTTCTGCCGTTTCACCACCCTATTGGGCGGTTCCAATACAAGAGACATCGCAGCATTGTATGCTAGCGAAGCCGGTATACAAAAGATGATCGAAGAAACCGAAAATTTCCACAAAAGCGATGTGCTGAATATGCTGAATGAGTATTACAGCTATGCCTTGACCGGAATGCCTATTGCAGAATACAAGGTTCTCTGCTGGGTAGAGATGAACAATAATGTCAACTACACCATGCGTATCCCCTATTGGTGGGAAGACCCCCAAGCGTTGGGCACTGCAGATATCGTGAAGCAGTATTTCGGCGAGTATGAAGCCGAGAAATACCAGTTCATGCTGAAAACCATGATGAAAGAGG
The DNA here is from genome assembly GCA_017548225.1 of Bacteroidaceae bacterium. Taxonomy (GTDB): domain Bacteria; phylum Bacteroidota; class Bacteroidia; order Bacteroidales; family Bacteroidaceae; genus UBA1189. Next base: position 12,358 of record JAFYMV010000085.1, read on the forward strand.
ATGGAGAGACCAACTTCATTGCCGCTTCTATCCTTCCCTTCGCGTATGACCTGGAGCAAGGCAGGTACACCTGGGACCAATCACCCTTCGGTGTAAAGCAATTGGCCGGAGAGGAACGCCTCAAAGAGTGCTACCGAATCATCAAAGCAGCCAACAACAAGCGTCCTTCATTAAAGCAGTTCGACATCCCCGATGTAGTACTTGACTGATTACCACCGTTATAAAAGATAGTTTTTATGAAAAAGATAACTGCCATCCTATCACTGGCACTCCTCATGGTCAGTTGCTATAAAGACCAAGGAAACTACGACTATACCCTAGGCTCTATGAACGAGATACTATCGGTAACCTTCTCTCCATCCGTAGTCAAGACTGCCGAAGGTGAGGTCATCGAGGTACAGCAGGCTTTGGATGAGAAGAGTAGTTCGCGCCGTATCGAAGCCACCGTAGAGCAGACCATCTCCACCTCGCTCGACGACCTGGAGTTCTACTGGTGCCGCACCTACACCAACGAGCAAGGCAAGGGAGTGAAGGACACCATACGCACCAAGGGCTACCTAGAGTTCGACCTCCCCGTAGGCAAGGCCATGTCATACAACATCTTCCTACAAGTGTACGACACGAGCACCGAACTATCCTACTATGCTCAGTTCACAATCAAGACACGCCCCCTATTCAAGAACAGTCTCTTCGTATTGCATGGCAACGAGGGCGCCCGCAAATTGGGCAATATCGAGGTTATCGGCAGCGAGACCAAGTTCTATGCCGATGTGAAGGCAGTAACCAAAGACAACAATCACTACGAGAACGCCACGGGCATAGGATATACCACCTACTTAAACATCCCCGAAGACCGTTCCAATTCCAATATCGCGGTTACCAATGCATTGACCATCTATGCCGATTATGGAGAGTCAAGAGCCTATAATCCTCATGGGATGAATGTAAGGTATACGGCCCAACAGATATTCAAGCCCGAGAGCGGTAACTTTGCCTACCGCAAGACCATACAGACTGGCGACCCTTCAAACTACACCCAATACAAGGTAGTGCTCACCGAAACGGGAGAGGCATACACAGGCAACTATGTACATGCACTCTACAAGCCCGGATTTGCTTGTGAAGGCAATACCGACCTACCCCATCAGACCGACTATACGATTACCGCTGCCACTATCACCCACAACCGTTTTCTCTTGTGGGATGCCAAGAACGGCCGCTTCCTTTATGCCGCCAAGGACGATCCAGGCTTTGCCGTCGACGAAGGCAGTTCCATCAAGTCCAGCTACAACTCCTCAAGCCCATTGCTCGATGCCCATGTCGATTTCTTGGGCTTGCAGAAGTCTCCCGCCGAGATGACCGCCGTGATGGGCTACATTAACTATCGCGACAACTATAGCCAGCAAAACCCCTATTTCATTTTTAAGGATGAGTCTACGGGTGAGTACTACCGCTACGAACTCCTCATGCTCGATATCGGTGATGGCAGCAAAGCAAATCAGCGTCGTGGCATCGATGGCGAAGAGGAGAAGCTTGCCGCCTACACCATCATCAGCGAAAAGAAACTCACGGGGCTTACCCCTACCGACATGTCTACCATCACCTACAATTCATGGTTTACCACAGCCAATCTCTTCTTTGCCGAAGGAGGCACGGTATATCGCTACAATGTTTCAAATGGTGATAAATACATCGTCTACGAAGCTCCCGAGGGCTATGAGGTAACAAAGATCAAGTTCCGCACCGAAGAGAGCTCTCCGTTCAGTGATGATCTCGGTCTATACCTTAACATTGTCATGTACAACGGCACTCACGGAGCCATCGGAGAAATCAAATTGACCACCGCAGCCGATGTCGACACCGACTACCCCTCCCTCTTCTACGACAAGGACAACAACGGCAATCACCTATGGGGAGAGATCAAGGATATACAGTTCGTATATGACTATATCTACAAGATGATTTATTGAAACAAACAAGTCAAGCATTAAGAACCAACACCATAGCAAACCATATACAACAACTCTATGAGAAAGACCATACTACTCGCATTGCTCATGCTGTGCAATGCACTGAGTTCAAGCGTACAAGCCGAGAATATCACCATTGAGGGAAAACTCGAGGGTATCAAGAAGGGACGCCTATACCTGCTCGCACGCGTCTCGGAAGAGAAGACCGACACCTTAGGCTTCTGCGACTTCAAGCGGAGCAAGTTTTCCTTGACTGCCGAAGCCACCGAGCCCATCATGGCACAACTCGTTCTGGACGGCTTTTCCGGTGGTTTCATGCTCTTTGCCGAGCCGGGTACAACCTACCATGCCTATTTGAGCGAAGGGGACAACTACTACATCAAGGGAGGCAAGCTCAACGACAGCTACACCGCCCACATGAAGATGTCCGACTCATTGCGCATCTCCATTGCCGGCTTACAGGAACGCTACGATGCGATGCGTGCAGCAAAGAAACTGCGCAGCGCAAGCCTTATCAACGACACCTTACGACGCGAGCAAGAGACATTGCGGACATTGACAACCGATTTCCTCAACAGTAATGACAATATCATCACCGCCTACACCTTCTACTCCAACATGGTGATGCGCGATGCCAGTCTCACCGAGACACGCAAGCTATATGGTGCGATGGGCGATGGAGCAAAGAATACGCAGTACGGGCGCATGATAAAGGAGCGTATCACTCGCATGGCCAAGACTGAAGGCGGTGCCTCTGCACCCGATTTCACCCTACCCGATACGCTGGGCAACATGATTACAATGAGCAGCGTAAAAGGAAAGATCAAGATTGTCGATTTCTGGGCCAGCTGGTGTGGTCCTTGCCGTCTCAACAACCCTTCACTCCGCAAGTTGTATGAGGAGTTCCACCCCAAAGGATTGGAGATCATCGGAGTATCACTCGACACCAACAAAGCAGCGTGGAAGAAAGCCATAGAGAAGGACGGACTCAGCTGGATTAATGTATCATCGCTCAAGGGTTGGAAATGCGACATCGTGAGCCTATACAGTGTAAAAGGCATACCCGCGCTCTTCGTGCTTGATGAAGACAACAACATCATCGCCACAGGGCTGAAGGGCGAACAATTAAGAGCATTCTTGCAAGAGAGACTAAAATAATTGTCATACCGAACCGTTTATATACATTATGAGAAAATTATTCGCACTGACATTATTGGCAATAGCCACATTGGCTACGGCACAAGAGAAGAGGTTTGTCATCCGTGGTGAGATGAGCAGCCCCATGCTATGCTATAGTGATGAAAGCGTCAAAGAGGTTGCGTTAGAGCAGAATATCGATGGACAATCCATCGTGTTGGCCACCTCACCCGTCGAAGATGGCAAGTTTATACTGGAAGGTCTTGTACCCGCGTCATTGGGGCTGTACAACATCACAGGCTTTGACAATGGCAGCATACAAGTCTTTCTCGAAGAGGGTGAGATTAAGATAGGTCCATTCGACGCAGCATACCCTGTAGGAGCCAAGATCGGCGGCACCCCTTGCAACGACACCTATCAAGCCTATCTCAACTTGAGCAGCCAGTGCACCAAGGAGGCCAAAGCCCGCATGAAGGCCGCACAGGCAAGCATCCCCGCCGAGATGAAGGGCGACCCGATGGCCGAGCTGAACTATACCTCGCCTACCTTCTATGTCAACAACCTGCATTTCAAGGTGAGCGCCATCGACTTCATATACCGCAATCTCGATTCCCCCGTGGCGTTGTATGTCATCAAGTATGCCATGGTGCCCATGTTCACGACAGACAAGATTCAGACCTTCCTGGATGCCGTGTCGCCCGAGCTGCACACGCTGTCCATATATAAGGAATTGGTCAATGAGGTACGCTCCGCCAATCTCAAGGTAGGCGCTGAAGCCCCCGACATCAGCGGCACCACCCCCGAGGGAGAGGAGATCTCCTTGTCAGACTTTAGGGGCAAGTATGTATTTGTCGATTTCTGGGCAAGCTGGTGCGCTCCCTGCCGCCGCGAAATCCCCTACTTGAAAGAGGCACTTGCATACTCCGAGAATAGCGACAACTTAGTGGTATTCAGCTACTCTATCGACAGCAAGCGCCCCGATTGGGTCAACTGCATAGCCAAGAACCAATTGGTACACAAGAACTGGGTACACCTCTCTACCCTGAAGGGTTGGAATAGCGAAGGTATCAAACTCTTCAGCGTGAAGGGTATCCCATTCACCGCACTGATTGATCCGGAAGGCAATGTCGTCGCATTCAATCTCCGCGGCGAAGAGATGGTAAAGAAACTGAAGAGCATCGTAGACGGTGCAAACGACTAAAACACATATCCCTATGCGCAACAAGATACTATCAATCATAGCAGTAGCCGGCTGCATGGCCGTTAGTGCACAAGAAACCTGCATCATCACCGGCAGCCTGGCCGACAACCAGTTGGCCGATGGCAAAAAAGTAAAAAAGGTCTATCTTACCCGCACCAATGAGTTTGGTGTAGCCACAACGGTGGCCACCGCCAAGGTCAAGAAGGATGGCTACACATTCAAGTACAAGCTGACTCCTGATGAGCCCGTAATGCAGTACACCATCACCGGATTTGGCGACAGTCAGGGCATTGACCTTTTCGTAGAGCCGGGCGAGATAGCCGTTGCCACCCCTTCGGCCATTCATCCGGAGCATAGCACAGTAGTGGGTACACCCACCAACGACACCTACACCGCATACAAGGCTATCGCCCACGAGGCGGCATGTGAGGCAGCCCGCCAGATTGCCGCATTGGAGCAGCAGCACGGCAAGGAGTGGCTCGAAAGCAAAGAAGGCAAGAGTGCAGTGAAGAGAATCAAGGCTGCAGAGGCCGTCAACGCCGAGTCGCAGTCGCTGCGCTTCCTCATAGACCACCACGACTCCCCCATGACCCCGCTCGTGGCCGAGCAGACCCTGCTCCCCAAGTTCAGCGCAGCCTATGCCGAACAAATCACCAAGAGCATCGCCCTATCCTTGCAAGACCATCCCTACTACCACTCGCTCCGCAACACCATGCTTGCCAACAGCCTTAAGGTGGGCAATGAAGCTCCAGACATCACCCTGCCCATGCTCATAGGAGATACCAAGCACCTGACCGACTATCGCGGCAAGTACATCCTTCTCCATTTCTGGGCCGAAGGAGAGAAGAGTGCCGACACATTTGCCGAGTTGCAGCATGTGTACGAAGTGGTGAAGGAGCACCCAGAGCAGTTCATGATCCTCAGCATCTCGCTGGACAGCGATGTATCGGCATGGGAAAAGGCAGTAAAGAGCTATGGCGTTGACCGCACGGCATGGCTGCACGCCTGCGATGGTGTCGGCCCCGAGTCTCCTGCAGCAAAGCGCTATGGCATAGCACATACACCCCAAATCGTATTCATCGAGCCCGAAGGCCATGCCATATCGCTGAATATGGATTTGGACGAAATCACGATGCGCATAGAGCAAATCCTTATGGGCGACCTTTACTACCTTGACCAAGAGAAATAACCCGTACCATCCCTAAAAGCCGTTCCCCGATGGAGCCATTAGCCGAACGCCTGCGTCCCTCGACGCTTGACAACTATATAGGACAAAAGCATCTCGTAGGCCCCGATGCCGTACTGCGCCGCATGATAGAGTCGGGGCGCATATCCTCATTCATCCTTTGGGGACCTCCGGGCACGGGTAAGACCACATTGGCCCACATCATCGCCAAGAAGTTGGAGGTACCCTTCTACACTCTCAATGCCGTATCATCGGGTGTAAAAGATGTGCGTGAGGTCATCGAGAGTGCACAGAAGAACCGTTTCTTCTCACAGAACAGTCCCATCCTCTTCATTGACGAGATACACCGTTTCAACAAGTCGCAGCAAGACTCCCTATTGGCCGCTGTAGAGCGCGGCGTCGTCACCCTCATCGGTGCCACCACCGAGAACCCCTCATTCGAGATCATACGCCCCCTGCTCTCGCGCTGCCAGCTCTATATACTCAAATCGCTCGACAAGCAGGACCTACTTGACCTGCTCGACCGTGCCATCACCGAAGATTTCTACCTAAAAAGCAAGAATATCACCATCCGTGAGACCGATGCCCTGCTGCGTTTCTCCGGAGGCGATGCGCGCAAACTGCTCAACACCCTTGAGCTGGTTGTCGAAGCCGAAAGCAGCGCCGAAGAGGTCATCATCACCAATGATGTGGTTACCGAGCGCCTGCAGCAGAATCCTCTGGCATATGACAAAGACGGCGAGATGCACTACGACATCGTATCGGCCTATATCAAGTCCATCCGTGGCAGCGACCCCGACGGTGCGCTCTACTGGTTGGCCCGCATGATCCAAGGCGGCGAAGACCCCTCGTTCATCGCTCGCCGACTGGTCATCTCCGCTTCAGAAGATATCGGCTTGGCCAACCCCAATGCCCTGCTCATTGCCAATGCCGCCTTTGATGCGGTGATGAAGATAGGCTGGCCCGAAGGGCGCATACCCCTTGCCGAAGCTACGGTATACCTTGCCACCAGCCCCAAGAGCAACTCTGCCTATAAAGGCATCAACACCGCCCTTGCCCTTGTAGAGCAGACAGGCAACCTGCCCGTACCGCTACACCTGCGCAATGCCCCCACCAAGCTGATGAAGGAGTTGGGCTATAGCGAAGGCTATAAGTACGCCCACGACTATGCGAACAACTTCGTCCAGCAACAGTTCCTCCCCGACGAGCTCACCGGCACCCAACTGTGGACACCCCAGCCCAATGCCTCCGAAGAGAAGCTCAAGGAACGCATGCGCTATCTCTGGAAAGACAGGTATCAATGACCTTAGAGGGCTCAGAGCTCTTAGAGGACTCCGAGGACTCCGAGGACTCCGAGTCCTCCAAGAAAAGCTCCCCCTACCCCCTCACCCCTAATCTCTCACCCCTAATCCCTCAACCCTAATCCCTCAACCCTAATCCCCCTACCCTAATCCCCCTACCCCCATGACCATCATCATCCTCGACGGACACGCCCTCAATCCAGGCGACCTCAGCTACGACAGACTAGAACAGTACGGCACCCTCAAGGTATATGACCGCACCGCTCCCGACCAGGTGATAGCGCGTGCCAAGGATGCCGATGCCCTATTGATTAACAAGGTAGTGCTCGGCGAGCGCGAGTTTGCCCAGCTCCCCCGTCTGCGCTATATCGGTGTACAGGCCACAGGGTATAATGTCGTCGATGTAGAGGCCGCACGCAGGCATGGCATTGTCGTTACCAATATCCCAGCTTATAGCACCCCGTCAGTAGCACAGATGGTCATGGCCCACCTGCTCAATATCACCCAAAGCGTAGGCTACTACGCACAGCAAAACCGTGCCGGACGCTGGACCGACAGCCCTGACTTCTGCTATTGGGACAGCCCGCTCATCGAGCTCGCAGGCAAGCAGATGGGCATCATCGGCTTTGGCCGCACGGGCAGTGCCGTAGCGCACCTAGCCCAAGCCTTCGGCATGAAGGTAGCCGCCTACACCTCGAAGCCGCAAGAGTCATTGCCCGAAGGTGTAGAGAAGCTCCCGCTCGATGCTCTCTTTGCCACCTCCGATGTGGTGAGCCTGCACTGTCCGCTCACCCCCGACACCCACCATCTTGTCAATGCCGAGCGCCTAGCACTGATGAAGCCCACTGCCATACTCATCAACACCGCTCGTGGCCCTATCGTCGACGAGCAAGCACTGGCATACGCCCTTAATAGCGGCGCCCTGCATGCTGCAGGCATTGATGTATTGTGCGAAGAGCCTCCACTTGCAGGGTCTCCCCTGCTCACCGCACGCAACAGCTTCATCACCCCCCATATCGCATGGGCCACACTCGAAGCCCGCACCCGCCTGCTCGATATCTGCGAAGCCAATCTCCGCGCCTTCATCGAAGGCCATCCGCAGAATGTAGTGTGAGATTGGCTATTTTATCTCCTAAAAATTGGTGATTAGAGCCTTGCAATAGAAAAAATGGACAAAGACTTTTTTTGAAATGCAAGGCTCCATTAATTTTATTGGAGCCTTGCATTTTCACCCTCCCCTATTTATGCGGTGGAAACGCCGTTTTTGCTTATTTCAGTGAGTAAAGAATTTCCATTTTTGCCCTGGCAAGGGGAATCAATTGAAAATTGAAAATTGAGAATTGAGAATTAAACCAACATCGCGGTTTTCGTTTTCGTCATCGTTTTCGTTGGGCCTTGCTCCTTGCCAGGTCAAAAATAAAAATCGTTTACACGGCAAAGGGGTGAGATTAAAAGCTATTTGCCGTTAGCGCACTCATCTCCATAGATACTACAGTTTCTATAGACAAAGTTCAACAGGTGATTTTTAGTGATGACACCGATATGTAATATTACTCCTATATATATAGACAAGCAAAGGGCTGCCCATATGGGCAGCCCTTTTGCTTATTGATGTGTGGGGATGGAGGTTACTTTGAGTCATCAGCCCAGAGGTTACCCCATGTGCCACGACGGCGGTTTGACATCACGGCATCGTCATCGGTTGTCTCGTCAGACACGCCGATAGATGCGGCAAGCATTGACACCATTTCAAATTCTGCAATCTCCATAGCGGGAGCGATATATTTTTTCTTTTCCATAATCATATTCTTTTAAAGGAGTTCAGG
>JAFYMV010000086.1 GCA_017548225.1 Bacteroidaceae bacterium
ACCTACAGCATAGATTGTCTTGACGCAGAATTTCCATCCCAAGAGACGGAGGGCAAATAATAGCAATACGGCATTGATGCTAAGGTATACCAACTGCATATCGATGCCTGTGGCATAGTAAACGATAGCAGAGATACCAGTGACGCCACCCATTGTAATTTGGTAAGGAAGCATAAAACAGCTCCAGCCCAGAGAGTAAATGAACAATCCGAATCCTATAGCGAGATAGTCCTTTACCTCGCGCAGCAGCTTGTGCTTGTTGTCTAACAGGAAGGTTTGCATATTTATAAGGATAAAAAGTGAAAAAGTGAAGAGTGAAGGGCACCGCTCGAACGGCAAGCTCCTAACTCTTCACTCCTGAATTCTTAACTAATTACGATGTTAACGATTTTCTTCGGCACCACAATCACCTTACGGATAGTCTTGCCGTCGATATATTTCTGTGTGTTCTCATTGGCGAGCACCGTCTCTTGTATGGCCGCATTATCCATATCGGCAGCCAGCTCCATAGTGAAACGAGTTTTACCATTGAACGAGATAGAATAAACTACGCTATCCTCCTTAAGGTGTTCCTCATTGAATGCAGGCCAAGCGGCATCACATACAGAGCCCGTACCACCCAGTTGCTCGAACAACTCCTCACAAATATGCGGAGCGAAGGGGGCCAAAGCCACCACAAGGGGCATCAGTACCTCACGCTTAGCACACTTGAGCGATGAGAGTTCATTCACACAAATCATGAATGCACTGATAGAGGTATTGTATGAGAAGGTTTCGATGTCACCAGTTACCTTCTTGAGCAACTTGTGCAACGACTTCAACTCCTCCTTAGTAGCAGCCTCATCGGTAACGAGCAGTTCTTCGCCACGACCATAGAAAAGGCTCCAGAACTTCTTGAGGAAGCGGTGGCAACCATCGATACCGTTGGTATCCCAAGGCTTTGACTGCTCTACGGGGCCGAGGAACATCTCATACATGCGCAGCGTGTCAGCTCCAAACTTCTCAACAATCATGTCGGGGTTAACCACATTGAACATTGACTTTGACATCTTCTCCACTGCCCATCCACAGATATATTTGCCATCTTCGAGGACAAACTCCGCATCATTGTATTCGGGGCGCCAAGCCTTGAATGCCTCCACATCAAGTACATCATTGGTAACGATATTTACATCCACATGGATGGGAGTTACATCGTAATCCTTCTTCAAGTTGAGCGACACGAAGGTATTGGTATCCTTGATACGGTACACAAAGTTGCTTCGGCCCTGAATCATACCTTGGTTTACGAGTTTCTGGAAAGGTTCATCCTTGGCGCTATAGCCGAGGTCAAAGAGGAACTTATTCCAGAAGCGTGAGTAGATAAGGTGTCCTGTAGCATGCTCGCTACCACCTACATAGAGGTCTACATTCTGCCAATACTCACCCACCTTCTCATCTACGAGCGCCTCATGATTGCGAGGGTCCATATAGCGGAGGTAGTAGGCCGATGAGCCTGCGAAACCTGGCATGGTATTCAACTCCAGGGGGAAGACGGTAACATGATCAATCTTGCTATTCTCAACTACGCAATTGTTGGCAGTATCCCAAGCCCATACTGAAGCATGACCCAATGGAGGCTCACCGCTCTCTGTAGGGAGGAATTTTGCCACTTCAGGCAGTTCGATAGGAAGACTTGTCTCGGGTACCATGTAAGGCATACCCTCCTTATAGTACACGGGGAACGGCTCGCCCCAGTAGCGCTGGCGGCTGAAGATGGCATCGCGCAAGCGATAGTTCACCTTTACATGGCCAAGGCCTTTCTCTTTGATATACTCCTTGGTGCGAGCGATAGCCTCTTTTACGGTAAGGCCGTTGAGTACGAGGTCACACTCACCCGCTTGCTCGGGACGCGGAGAGTTCATCATGATACCCTCCTTGGCATCAAAGCTCTCTTCCGAGACATCGGCACCCTCAATAAGCGGACGAATCTCAAGACCGAAATGCTTAGCAAAAGCATAGTCGCGACTATCGTGAGCAGGCACAGCCATGATAGCACCAGTGCCATAGCCTGCAAGTACATAATCAGAGATCCATACAGGGATGCCCTCTCCTGTCAAGGGGTTGATAGCATATGATCCGCTCCATACACCAGTCACACGGCGATCAGCGATACGCTCGCGCTCGGTGCGTTTCTTGGTAGCATCGAGATAGGCCTCCACAGCCTCCTTCTGTTCGGGAGTGGTGAGTGTAGCCACCAATTCGCTCTCGGGAGCAAGCACCATGAAGGTAACGCCAAACACCGTATCAGCGCGGGTGGTAAAGATAACAAACTCCACATCGCTATCCTTCACCTTAAAGGTCAGTTCGGCACCCTCGCTGCGACCAATCCAGTTGCGCTGGGTCTCCTTGAGTGAATCTGTCCAATCAATCTTGTCGAGTCCATCGAGCAAGCGGCCAGCGTAAGCCGACACGCGCAAGCACCACTGACGCATCTTCTTCTGCACCACAGGGTATCCACCGCGCTCTGACACGCCATCTACCACCTCATCATTGGCAAGCACTGTACCCAACTTGGGGCACCAGTTTACCATAGTCTCACCGAGGTAAGCAATGCGGTAGTTCATCAACACCTCCTGCTGCTCCTTCTCGCCCATGGCCTTCCACTCTGCAGCGGTGAAGGTCAGCGCCTCTGACTGCGCCGCATCAATACCCTCCGAGCCATTCTGTTCGAAGTGAGCCACCAGGTCCTCGATAGGCATAGCCTTGCCCTTGGCATTATCGTAGTATGAGCCAAACATCTTGATGAAGGCCCACTGTGTCCACTGATAGTACTCCGAGTCGCAAGTGCGGATTTCGCGGTCCCAGTCAAATGAGAAACCAATCTTATCCAACTGCTCACGATAACGGGCAATATTCTGCACGGTAGTAATGGCAGGGTGCTGACCTGTCTGTATAGCATACTGCTCTGCTGGCAATCCGTACGCATCGTAGCCCATAGGATTAAGCACATTGTAGCCTTGCGAACGCTTATAGCGGGCATAGATGTCCGATGCTATGTATCCCAGCGGATGACCCACATGAAGTCCCGCACCCGAGGGGTAAGGGAACATGTTGAGCACATAAAATTTCTTCTTCGTAGGATCTTCGGTCACACGATAGGTCTTATTGTCAACCCATCGCTGTTGCCATTTCTTCTCGATGTCTCTAAAATTATATTCCATATCTTTTGTTTGTTATTTACACACTTATGCATTATGAGGACAAAGATAGTACAAGGCGAGCGAAATGCCAAATATCAACGAACGAATGTAAAGAAACATTCATATTTTCTTTTTTGCGGCCTCACCAGTTACGACATCAGCACCAATCCCCCCTCGTCAACTATTCCTTTTCATGCTCCACCTCTTGTGTGTCCATAGCCACATGTGAGGCTGGGCGATGATATCCTTCTCCAGCATACGCATATACTGTTTGCTATAGCCATACTCCTCGTCCTCTGCCGGCACTATGGGGTAGAAGGTCAGTTCATAATACCCGCGACGCACACAGCGCATGCTACCATAGACGAAGTGCGCATCCAGCTTGCGCCCCATCACCTCGCCTCCCGTAATGATGGGCGTATCTTGATTGAGAAACTCCATCCACACAGGTTCAGCATTGCGCGACGGGCGCTGATCTGCTATGAGCCCCAGCACCAGCTGCTGACCCTCTTTCAGCATTGTGAGTACAGCACGCAGGGTCTGCTTCTGCGCCACGCCTACCGAGTTGAATCTACTGCGCAGGCGATACATCAGCCTATCCATGCTCTTGCTCGTGAGCGGATGATACACCTGCACCGCTTTCAGCGAGGGATGCGTCCACATCGTGATAGAGATGACATATTCCCAATTGCACTGGTGCCCCAAGTATAAGAATATAGGACGCCCATCCGTGCGAAGCTGTTCTATCACTTCAGGGTTGGTGAATCTCATGTGCTGGCGCATCTGCTCATCAGAGATATGCATCAGCTTCAGTGTCTCAAATACATAGTCGCAAAAGTGACGGTAAAAGTCCTTTTCAATCTTGACGATTTCCTTTTCCGTCTTGTCGGGGAATGCCCCATGCAGATTCCCTCTCACCACCTTGCGCCTATACCTCACCACATGATACACAAGCGGATACACCAGGGCGCTGAATGTATGCAACACCCCGTAGGGCCAGATAGCCACCGCCTTCAGAGCGAGAGTGAGCAATGCCAATTTTATTTTGTCCGCCATCGTCCCCTACCCTTTTTATTACATGTCAATCGTTTGGCAATCATCCTCCTTGTACCACGAAGCATACATGAGGTATTGGCGCGCAATGCGCTGATTCAGCTCGCGGCTCTGCTCGGGGTCAACCCTCTTCACAAACTTTGCCGGCACTCCCGCCCACAATGTACCCGGGTCGATGACAGTGCCCGAGGTAACGACAGCCCCAGCAGCCACGATAGCCCCTTCGCCCACCACCACATGGTCGAGCAGCGTAGAGCCCATCCCGATGAGCGCATTATCCTTCACCGTAGCGCCATGTATCGTCACATTATGCCCTACCGACACATTGTCGCCAATCTCAATTGTCGATTTCTGATATAGCGTATGCAGCACACTGCCGTCCTGTATATTCACGCCATTACCGATGCGTATGCTGTTGACATCGCCACGCAGCACCGCATTAAACCAGATGCTGCAGTCGCTACCTATCACCACATCGCCAATGATTGTGGCGTTATCGGCCAAATAACAATTCTCGCCAATCTCCGGCACAAAGCCTCGAACAGATTTTACTAAAGCCATTTATCTACTGTGTTATTATGGTTACAAAAGTAACGCAAGCCGAGCGAAAAAGCAAGTTTCAACGAGCGAAGGTAGTGGAAAAGTGTTACTTTTCTATTACTGAGCGCCGACGCGGAACCTTAGGTCGCCGTTAAGGCAATCTCGCAAATTAACAAAACTCCTCGGGGAAGCTAAAGCTTCCTTCGTCGCAACCGACGCTAATGCTCCGCGTCGGCCCTGCGCGGGATCCTTCCTGGCGTCAGGATGACAAACATCGCAGATTTTGCTTTGCTGGACAACTACTATATTATCTCCTTAAAGGTACTACAAACTGACGCCAAATCGAGAGCAGAATCAAACTTGTTTGAATTTTGCCGAGATGCGAAGGAGGAAAACTCGAAGTTAACTGACGCATGAGCGAGCAAGAGTCAAGAATGATTAAAGAATAAAACCACCCATAAACCATCCATAAAGTGTACATATTTTTCGCGTAACTCCAATGCCAGTCAGCGAGTTATGCTGCTAAAACTATACCATTTTCTTTCCATCGCTTTCTTTCGGCTTTCGTCACCTTCACAAATGCGCCGTGCGCTACCTTGACGATATAGTATTCCTTACACAAGCGAGAGAGCTTCTTGGTCACTCCACCCTCGCCTCACGGCGCAGGCGGTTGTAGATGGCCGAAGTCTGCATTATGAGATAGAAGATATAGGCCAATCGCCAACGCAGGTCCTCATCAGCGTGGGCGTTCATCAGGGTCAGCGGGTCATCTACAATCCCTTGGGTTACTTCACTGAGCAGGGGAAAGTGCTCATTCATCGTGTCTCTCAGCATGTCGGCGTACGACATGGGTTGTTCGTCTACATTAGATTGGTTCATGTTGGTTGTTTGTGTTGTCATGTTGTGTATGTTTAAGGGTTGATAAATTTGTTTGAGGTTTTCTCATTTCTGCCGCGAAAATAATATAAGAAATTTAACCGTGCAATACCCTTATAATCAGCGCTATTGCAAATAAGAACGAGCCTACTATTGCATTTTTCAGAACTATCCATTAACTTTGTTCTATGGTTCTAAAAGTCACTATCCTTGCAAAGATAGCACACTCTCCTTGCAGAGAGAGAGAGCATGCTACCCTTGCAGAGATAATGCACTACCCTTGCAGGGGTAGCGAGTAGCGGAGCCATCAAAAAATAGCTGTAGACAAAAGCAAAGCATACGAACACACAAGAGAATACGAAAACCCTAAAACAAGATATATTATGAAAGTAAAAAAATCAAAGAATGTGCATCACACCCACGATTTCACCCCCATAGTGCGTTGCACTCTGAACCGCCGTCATAAGGTATCGGGCACCCGTACCGACGAATGGACTACAGGAGTATCCATTGCCTTTCCCCAAAAGATAGGTATTGAAGAGATGGCCATCAGCGCCAACAATGCCACCACGGCTACCCCTTCCGATGTAAAGCTCGTGTGGGATGTACTACGCTCACAGATCATCGAAGCACTCAGCCAAGGACACCGTGTGCAACTCGACGGCTTGGGCTCGCTCACCATGGAGCTGAGCAGCCACAGCGGGGATACACCTCCTACAGGCAAGGACATACAGATTAGCGGCATCCGCTTCCGCCCCGACAAGCACCTGCTCGATCGCCTGGCCGATGTAAAGTTCAAGGTAGAGGGCAAGGTGAGCCAACCCCTCTCGGCGCCCGAACTGGCCGATGCGCTCTACGAATACTTTGAGACACACGATGTCATTACCACCCGAGAGTTTGCCCGCATCAGCCACTATGCCATGAGCACCTCATTTCGCAAGATCAAGGAATATGTCAAGTTTGGCGAGATGGAGCGAGTGCCCCTCACCGACGGCTATTATCGCCCCAC
>JAFYMV010000087.1 GCA_017548225.1 Bacteroidaceae bacterium
GTGAAGGATGCCATTGCCGACTATTTCCGCGAGAAGGAGGGTAAGAGACCTTCAGTACAGGTCACCAACCCTGACATCACACTCCACATACATATCGCACAGGAGCGTTGCACCTTGTCGCTCGACTCATCGGGCGAGTCGCTCCACCGCCGTGGATACCGCCAAGAGGCTGTAGAGGCTCCGCTCAATGAGGTATTGGCTGCAGGTATGATATTGCAGACAGGATGGCAGGGCGAATGCGACTTCATCGACCCCATGTGCGGCTCGGGTACATTGCCCATCGAGGCTGCCCTCATCGCCCGCAACATCGCTCCTGGTGTGTTCCGCAAGGAGTTTGCCTTTGAGAAATGGGCCGACTTTGACCAAGAGATGTTTGACGAGATATACAATGACGACTCTGCCGAACGCGAGTTTACCCACCACATCTACGGCTACGACATCGACTGGAAAGCTGTAAATATCGCCACCAACAATGTGCGTGCTGCCGGACTGACCAAAGACATCACCATCGAGCGCCGCGATGTGGCCGAGTTTGTGGAGCCCGCAGAGAAGGCCATCATGGTAACCAACCCCCCTTATGGAGAGCGCATCACCACTGACGACCTCTTGGGATTGTATCGTACTATCGGAGAGCGCCTGAAGCATGCCTTCAAGGGCAACGATGCTTGGGTATTGAGCTACCGTAAAGAGTGTTTCGACAAGATTGGTTTGAAGGCTTCAGTCATCATCCCCTTCTTCAATGGTGCCCTGCCTTGCGAATTCCGCAAGTACGAGTTGTTTGACGGCAAGTTCAAGGAGTTCCGCGAAAACGGTGAGGAACTTGACAAGAGCGAGCGCCCCACAGCAGAGCGTCGCCCCTTGCGCGAGCGTGAGGAGCGTGCTGCACGCACCTTCGGCATGAAACGCGAGGAGGAGCGCCCACGCCGTCGCTTCAACGATGACAACCGTGGCTTCGGAGATGACCGCCGCCGTTTCAATGACGATAATCGCCGTCCTCTCAACAAGCGCGAGATGGCAGAGCGCAACGACCGCGAACGCTACGAGGAAGACACCAACTACAGCAGCCTCTACGAGCGTCATCATGAATTTGCCAAGCTGCAGGCTGCCCGCGAGCGTAAGGCGATGAAACCGCAAGGCGAGAAGCGCGAATATCGAGAAGGCGACAAGAGAGAGTTCCGAGGAGGCAAACCTGCCGGAGACAAACGCAGCCAGCGTGCACAACGCTTCTCGGGAAATAAGCCCGGCTTCAATAAACCCAAGGGTGGCAAGAAACGCGAAGATTAAACCTCTTTTGTCAATACATATATAGATATGCAGAATAGCGGACTTGTGCGCAAGTCCGCTATTGCAATTCAAGGGACAACTGAAAACAATACCATATAGAGAAATATGGCAATAAATTTGTGTATTATCTCACCTTATACTAAATTTGCTGCCCCAACTATTAATAATGGTAAAAGATTGTAATAAACGATAACAAAATGAGTGAACAACTGATTGTTAAGGAGCGTGACGAGGTTATCGTACGCTTCTCGGGCGACTCGGGCGACGGTATGCAATTGGCGGGAAATATCTTCTCTACCGTATCTGCTACCGTAGGTAACGACATCTGTACCTTCCCTGACTACCCCGCTGACATACGCGCCCCGCAAGGTAGCCTTACGGGCGTATCGGGTTTCCAAGTACATATTGGTGCCGGCCGTGTATACACACCGGGCGATTTGTGCGATGTATTGGTAGCAATGAACGCTGCTGCACTGAAGACACAGTACCGCTATGCCAAACCCGATGCGACTATCATCATAGATACAGATTCGTTCGGTGCAGCTGATTTAAAGAAGGCTGCATTCGAGACTGAAGATCCTTTGACAGAGATGGGTATCGATGCCGATCGTGTCATCGCATGCCCCATCACACAAATGGTGAAGGATTGCCTCGCTGGCAGTGGCATGGAGCCAAAAGCAGTGCTCAAGTGCCGCAACATGTTTGCCTTGGGTCTCGTATGCTGGCTCTTTGACCGCGACCTGAATGTTGCGTTCAACTACCTGCGCGAGAAATTTGCCAAGAAGCCTGCTCTTGCCGAAGCCAACATCAAGGTTATCCAAGCAGGTTATGACTACGGACACAATACACACAGTTCGGCTGCCAATGTATATCGTGTAGAGACCAAGCACAAGGTACCTGGTCGCTATATGGACATCACTGGCAACAAGGCTACCGCATACGGATTCATCGCTGCCGCCGAAAAGGCTGGTCTAAAACTCTACTTGGGCTCATACCCCATCACTCCCGCAACGGATGTACTGCACGAACTCTCAAAGCATAAGTCATTGGGAGTAACTACCGTACAGTGCGAGGACGAGATTGCAGGATGTGCCTCTGCCGTAGGCGCTTCATTTGCTGGAGCCATGGCGGTAACCTCAACCTCTGGTCCTGGTATCTGCCTTAAGTCTGAAGCAATGAACCTTGCAGTCATCATGGAGCTTCCGCTCGTGGTGCTCGATGTGCAGCGTGGTGGTCCCGCAACAGGACTCCCCACCAAGTCGGAACAGACCGACCTATTGCAGGTGCTCTTCGGCCGTAACGGTGAGTCGCCCATGCCCGTACTGGCAGCCACATCACCTACCGACTGCTTCGATGCTGCTTACATGGCTTGTAAGATTGCCCTTGAGCACATGACTCCTGTGGTGCTGCTCACAGACGCATTCATCGCCAATGGCTCGGGCGCTTTCCGTCTGCCCAACTTGGCAGAATATGCTCCCATCAATCCACCTTATGTACCCGAAGAACTTAAAGGCACATGGGCTCCCTATCAGCGCCAAGCCGAAAATGGCGTACGCTATTGGGCTGTACCTGGCCGCGAGGGTTTCCAACACATCCTCGGTGGTTTGGAGAAAGACAACAAGACTGGTGCTATCTCTACCGATCCTGAAAACCATGATCTGATGACTCGCCTGCGCCAGCAGAAAATCGATGCTATCCCCGTGCCTAACCTCGAGGTAGAGGGCGACAAGGAGGATGCCGAATTGCTCATCGTCGGTTTCGGCGGCACATACGGCCATTTGCATGCTGCAATGGACGAGATGCGCGCTGCAGGCAAGAAAGTGGCATTGGCACACTTTAAGTACATCAACCCGCTGCCTGCAAACACCGCAGAGGTGCTGCGCAAGTACCCCAAAGTGGTGGTAGCCGAGCAGAATGGCGGCCAGCTTGCCTCATGGTTGCGCATGAAGGTCGACGGATTCGTACCCTTGCAGTACAACGAAGTTAAGGGACAGCCCTTCGTCTCTTCTCAATTGATTAGTGCGTTCACAAAAATGATGGAGGAGTAAAACAATGGAAACAAAATATACCGCACAAGATTATAAAAAAGGTCAGCCCCGCTGGTGCCCTGGTTGTGGCGACCACTTTTTCCTTGCCTCATTGCACAAAGCAATGGCAGAAATCGGCGTTGCTCCGCACAATGTAGCAGTAATTTCGGGTATCGGCTGCTCAAGCCGCTTACCCCACTACATGAACACCTATGGTATGAACACCATCCATGGCCGTGCAGCAGCAATCGCTACAGGTTGTAAGGTGGCCAATCCCGAGTTGTCAGTATGGCAGGTTAGTGGTGATGGAGACGGTCTCGCCATTGGTGGCAACCATTTCATTCATGCCAACCGCCGCAATATCAACCTCAACATGATATTGCTCAACAACCGTATCTATGGACTCACCAAGGGACAATATTCACCCACCAGCCCGCGTGGCTTTGTCAGCAAGTCAAGCCCCTACGGCACAGTGGAAGATCCCTTCCGCCCTGCCGAACTCTGTTTCGGTGCGCGTGGCAATTTCTTCGCTCGCGCAGTAGCCACCGATGCCCCTGGCACAGTAGAGGTCCTCAAGGCTGCTCATGCCCACAAAGGGACTTCGGTTTGCGAAATCTTGCAGAACTGCGTCATCTTCAATGATGGCACTCACGAGAGCGTATACAATAAGGAAGGTCGTGCCAAGAATGCAATCTACCTGCGTCATGGCGAACCCATGGTATTTGGCGAGAACAACGAATATGGTCTCGTACAAGAGGGTTTCGGCATCAAGGTGGTAACGATTGGAGAGAATGGAGTTACCATAGACGACATCCTCGTGCACGATGCACACTGTAAGGATAACACCCTACAGCTCAAACTTGCGCTCATGGAAGGTCCAGATTTCCCCATTGCCCTCGGTGTGATTAGAGATGTAGAAGCTCCCACCTACGATGAGGGTGTGGAAGCACAAATCGAAGAGGTAAAGACCAAGAGACCTTATCACACTTTCGAGGAGCTACTCCTCACCAACGACATCTGGGAAGTAAAATAAGTCAAATATTAAGAGGAAAAGCGAAGAGCGCGTGCATCGCACAACCAACGCCTCGCTCGTCACTCTTAACATTTATCTCTTCACCCATAAAACCGCTGCGTTAATCTTACGACTCACATCTTACACTGAAGCAGGCCCTAAAGCAGCGGGGGGCCTGCTTTTTTAATGGAGTATTTGATGATATTATAAAAAGGAAGGAGAAATTAAGCGATGCTTAACTTCTCCTTCCTGTCGTGGGCCATCTAGGGCTTGAACCTAGGACCTCCAGATTATGAGTCTGTTGCTCTAACCAACTGAGCTAAAAGCCCGACACAAATGCAAGGTTACCCTCATTTGCGAGTGCAAAAATA
>JAFYMV010000088.1 GCA_017548225.1 Bacteroidaceae bacterium
AAGATGAGCATCGGTAAATTCATCGCATTCACCGCGCTTGGTGCAGGTCTTTGGAATGGCGTACTCGCAGCACTCGGCTGGTACCTTGAAGATATCGTCCCCGAAGACCAGCTCATCAGCACCGTTTCAGAGTACAGCCACGAGATAGGTTATGTCATCATTGCCCTCGTAGTGCTCGCACTCGGATTCATTATATATAAAGGTGTAAAAAAGAAATAAATCAAGACTACACAAATCCTTTTTTTTGACACGACACACGATGCAACGACTACAAGATATTATCACAAAGCGCGTCCTCATACTTGATGGCGCTATGGGGACGATGATACAGCGTCTCGGACTCACCGAAGCGGACTTTCGCGGCGAACGGTTCGCCTCACTTCCCGGTTTGCAGAAGGGTAACAACGACCTGCTCTGCCTGACACGCCCCGATGTGATTGCCGACATCCACCGCCGTTACCTCAATGTAGGCGTTGACATCATCGAGACCTGCTCGTTCAACGCGCAGCGCGTCTCTATGGCCGACTATGGTTGCGAGCATCTGTGTCGCGAGATAAACCTTGCCGCTGCCACCATAGCACGCCGCGAGGCCGATGCCATGAGCACCCCCGACAAGCCCCGCTTCGTGGCAGGCTCCATCGGCCCGACCAACAAGACCTGCTCTATCAGCCCCGATGTCAATGACCCCGCCAAGCGAGGTGTCACCTATGACGAACTAGTAGAAGCCTACGACGAGCAGATTGAAGCACTCATCGAAGGCGGCGTAGATGCTTTGCTCATCGAAACCATCTTTGATACGCTCAATGCCAAAGCAGCCATCTATGCTGCTGAGCAGGTAATGGAACGCATAGGCAAGCGCCTGCCCATCATGCTCTCGGTAACCATCTCTGATGCTGCTGGACGCACCCTTTCGGGACAGACACTTGACGCTTTCCTCGCGTCAGTGAGCCATGCCAACATCTTCTCCGTAGGACTGAACTGCTCGTTCGGTGCCGCACAGATGAAACCCTACCTCAAGGCACTCGCCTCACGCGCTCCCTATTACATCTCGTGCTACCCCAATGCGGGATTGCCCAATAGTCTCGGTGGCTACGACCAGTCGCCTGCCGACATGGCCGCACAAGTCAAGGAGTACATCGATGAGCGATTGGTAAACATTATCGGCGGATGCTGCGGCACCACCGATGCCTATATTGCCGAGTATGCCGCACTCGTAGCAGATGCCCAGCCACATGTACCCGCCCAGCGCCCCGATGCCTTGTGGCTCTCGGGATTGGAGCTCTGCGAGGTGACCCCCGAGCGCAAATTCATCAATGTAGGCGAACGATGCAATGTGGCAGGCTCACGCAAGTTCCTCCGTCTCATTAACGAAAAGAAATATGAAGAGGCGCTCACCATCGCCCGACATCAGGTAGAGGATGGAGCCCAACTGCTCGATATCAACATGGACGACGGCCTGCTCGACACCGAGAAGGAGATGGTACACTTCCTCAACCTCATCGCCTCGGAGCCCGACATTGCCCGCGTACCCATCATGGTAGACTCCTCCAAGTGGGAGGTCATCACCGCTGCCGTCAAGTGCATACAGGGCAAGTGCGTGGTCAACTCCATATCACTCAAGGAGGGCGAAGAGCTATTCCTTGCCCATGCCCGTGAGATACGCCGCCTTGGTGCAGCCGTCGTGGTGATGGCTTTCGATGAGCAGGGACAGGCCGACACCTATGAGCGCCGCATCGCCATCTGCGAACGCGCCTACCATCTGCTTGTCGATGTCGTAGGTATGCCGCCCCAAGACATTATCTTCGACCCCAACATCCTCGCTGTAGCTACAGGTATCGAAGCGCACAATAGTTATGCCATCGACTTCATCCGCGCTACGAAGTGGATACGCACCCACCTTCCCGGTGCCCATGTGAGCGGTGGCGTGAGCAACCTCTCCTTTGCCTTCCGCGGCAACAACTACCTGCGCGAAGCCATGCACGCCGTATTCCTCTACCACGCCATCAAGGCCGGTATGGACATGGGTATCGTCAATCCCGCCACTTCAGTGCGCTACGACGACATCGCCCCCGAACTGCTCCAAGCCATTGAGGATGTTATCCTCAACAAAACGCCCAATGCCACCGAGCGTTTGATTAAGGTAGCCTCAGAAATCTCTGAGAAATCTGAGAACTCCGAGTCATCACTCCTTGAAAGAGGCAAGGGGGAGGCTTTATCATTAGAAGAGCGCCTTCAAAACGCCCTCATCAAGGGCAACAGCGATACACTCGAAGCCGACCTCCGCGAAGCGCTTACCATATATCCATCAGCAGTAGCCATTATCGAAGGCCCCCTGATGGCAGGCATGCAGCATGTGGGTCGCCTATTCGGTGAAGGCCGCATGTTCCTTCCCCAAGTGGTCAAGACAGCACGCAGCATGAAGCAAGCGGTAGAGATATTAGCCCCCCTTACTCCCCCCCGAGAGGGGGAAACCTCAGAGGCCGAGTCCCTCCCCATTCAGGGGGAGGTTAGGAGGGGGCCGCGCGTTCTCCTCGCCACCGTCAAGGGCGATGTGCACGATATAGGTAAGAACATCGTGAGCGTGGTCATGGGCTGCAATGGCTACGACATCATCGACATGGGCGTCATGGTCCCCGCCGAAGACATCGTGCAGAAAGCCCTCGATTGCAAGCCCGACATCATCGGGCTCAGCGGACTCATCACCCCCTCATTGGCCGAGATGGTAGCCACCGCCGAAGCCTTGCGCAAAGCAGGCATCAGCGCTCCCCTCCTCATTGGAGGTGCCACCACCAGTGCCATGCACACCGCACTGAAGATTGCCCCCGCCTATGATGGCCCCGTAGTATATGTGAAGGACGCCTCGCAGAATTCAGGCGTAGCCGCCGCCCTCCTTGGCGACGACACACGCGATGCCTTCATCGCCCAGCTCAACGAAGAACAAGAAACCCTTCGCCAAGAGTTCGCAACCAAAGAGCAAACTCCCCTACTCTCTTTGGAAGAAGCACGAAACAAGAAAGCCAACTTCTTCGAATAAACAGATTATCCCCTTCACAGTTGAAGGGGATATTTTTTTCATCTTCCCCCAAAAAAATAGTTGAGTAATAGAGTTACATGCGTGCAATAAAAAATCCAAATATTATACAATAATGATGCACGCTAATCATGCTTCAACACTCGACTTTCAATCTGCATTTACCCTTAACCAGTAACAGTAAACTTTTATAACCCCACTGCCCAGGTGCATACAAAATCGGAGAACAAGTGGTAATGCACTGTCGCTTGATTTTTCTCTGCACTATGGATAGTGGCTTGCATAGCACCGCATGACGCCAGCTCATAAGGAGCTATATGGAAGGCTTCCCTAAACTCCGCCATAGAGGGGGAGTCGTACAGCTTGTATAGGGTTTCCTTCGCCGACCAGTTGATGAGGTGGTACATCTCGCGCTCACCATCCGTGCGGTTCTCGATATAGGCAGATTCGCTGGGCGCGGTAAAGCGGGGGGCGATACGCTCTACACGAGAAGATATCTGCTCTATGTCCACGCCTATGGGGGAGGTGCTGTGATAGGCCACTACGGCGTAGCCTTTAGTATGCGATATGCTGATGTGTACATCGCCATACTTGAGGTAGGGACGCCCTGTAGGATGATAGGCAACCTCGCACACATTGCCAAAAAGGTGCTTGACGAGCAGGCGCACGGCCAGCCACTCGGCCCTACGAGCTTCATTCTTCTTGTCGGCCAACTGCGCATCGTACCGATGAGTGGCAAGCAGGGCATATAGCTCATCCGAGGATTCTGTGATATGCCAAACAGCTACCCCACCCCCCTCAAATGTATGATGAGCGTAGTTAGGCATCGGCAGCGGCCTTTTGGGTATTGTGAACGACGACCTTGATCTTTACGATACGACGCTCGTCCATCTCCATGACCTCGAAGGTGAGATGCTGAAAGTCGATGCTCTCGCGCAGCTCGGGGAAGTCGCCCTTCAGCTCGAGCAGGAGTCCGGCCAACGAGTCAGCATCGCCCGACACCTCATCGAAGAACTCATCGTCAAGGTCGAGCTCTCGCTGGAAATCAGAGAGCATGGTCTTGGCCTCAAAGAGGTAGGTGTTGCTATTTATCTTCACATAGGCGCGCTCTACCTCGTCGTATTCGTCATTGATCTCGCCCACAATCTCCTCAATCACATCTTCGAGAGTGACGAGGCCGAGTGTGCCGCCAAACTCATCAACGACGATGGCGATATGTACCTTGCTTGCCTGGAAGTCGCGCAAGAGGTCGTCAATCTGCTTTGTCTCGGGCACGAAGAAGGCAGGGCGTATGAGGGTCTGCCAACGGAAGTTCTCGCCCTTGGCCAGATGGGGCAACAGGTCCTTGATATAGAGTATACCCTTGATATTGTCGACCGTACCGGAATAGACGGGAATACGCGAATATACATTCTCGGCCACACAGTTCAACACGGTCTTATAGCTATCGCGGATGTTGAGCGCTACCATATCGAGGCGCGAGGTCATCACATCCTTGGCAGTCTCGTCACCGAAGCGGATGATGCCTTCGAGCAGTTCCTGCTCGTCGGACAACTCAGTCTTGTCGGTTAGCTCGAGTGCCTGCTCCAGTTCGTCCACCGAGAGGTTATGAGTCTGCTTCTTCTGCAGGCGGTCGACCAAACGGGTAGAGCTCACCAATGCCGCAGAGATGGGCGAAAGCAGGTAGGTGAGCACATTGATGACGGGTGCGCAGAAGCGGCAAAACTTAAGCGGATTGATGGAAGAGTAAAACTTCGGCATGATCTCACCGAAGAGGAGCAACAGGAAGGTGAGCAGCACCGAGATGAAGAGAAACTCAAGCCATACTATACCGCCAAAATCGAGCATCGACAACATGACATAGTTGCCAAGCACAGTAATGGTGATATTGACAAAGTTGTTGGCTATGAGTATGGTAGCCAGCAATTTCTGCGACTTGCCCAACAACTTGTTGATGATACGATCACTAGCGCTATCGCTCTCCTCTATTTCGTTGAGGTCTGCGGGGTTGAGCGAAAAGAATGCTATCTCAGAAGCTGACACAAATCCCGAACAGAAGAGCAATACGCATGCCAACAACAGGGCGACAATGACGCCCGCCGAAGGTGCCGTAAACTGAATAGCAGAAAAGGCATCAGCTATGGGATGCCATAACGACGAAAGATCCAATGAGGTGTGAGTTATGAGTTATGAGGTGTGAGTTATGAGGCGTGAGTTATGGGGCGTGAGACACTGCGAGATTCCTCGGCGCTATCGCTTTGTCAGGATGACACTAAACTCTAAACCCTAAACTCTAAACAAAAATCATGAGTTATCTCAGAAGGGTACTTGGCCTTCGGGAGCTGCGGGTTGTGCAGTAGGCTGGGCTACGGACTGGGCTGTAGGCTGCTGCTGACGAGAGAGCATCTCCATATTATCGACCCAAATCTCCACTACCGTACGGCGAACACCATTCTGATCATCATATGAACGGCTGTGTATGCTGCCTTCAACATAGAGCTTGTCGCCCTTGCGCACATACTTCTCCACTGTCTGTGCCAATCCACGCCAAAACACGAGGTTGTGCCACTCGGTGCGCTCGGGCACTTGAGTACCATTGGGAAGAGTGTATGCACGATCTGATGTAGCAAGTGACAAGCTGGCTACAGCTACATCGCGCTCAATATAACGAACATTGGGATCACGACCCACATTACCGATAAGGATTACTTTATTTACTGACATAATAATCTTTTTATACTATTTGATGCAAAAGTAGTAAAAAAAAACGACTTTGCGAAAAGTATGAAAGTTTACTTGCTGCAAGATGTTCAAACAGGCTACAACTTCCACGCCTCAAGGGTGGCAAGGGCGCGGCGATAGTCGCGCTCGGCACTCAAGCTACGGTCGAGATAGTCATAGTAGAGTTCGATGCCTTGCAGGTATTCTAGCACGGAGATATACCCCTCATCCATAGCACGCGACAACAACTCGCTATTGTCGGCCTCGACAAGAGCGGTGCGATAAAGGGTAGCAGTACGCTGCAAGCCCTGCACACGCTCATAGTCGGCACGCAGCTGACTACGCAACTGCACTTGAGTGTCAGCCTCGCGAGCTTCGGCAGCCTGTAGGGCGGCACGCGCAGAGCGCACGCGATTCTTATTGGCCCAGAGGGGAAGGCTCACCCCTACAGCTACTCCTTGCGAACGGTCGCCGATAGTGTGGCGCTCGTTGATATAGGTGGCCGACAGTGTGGGGAGATGTTGCGACTTGGCCAAAGATAGCTCACTTTTGGCGGCCTCATGCCCAGCACGGACAAAAGACATGGCAGGACTATGTTCCACAGCTTGGGTGACCAGGCTATCTAAATTTTCCAGATTGTCTTGAGATGCTAAGCAAGCCAACCCCTCTATGCCTGCCAACGACTTGCCACCATTGAGACGGGTGAGGTGGGCGGTGAGCACGGCTTGCTCGGTGCAGGCACGCTCACGCTCAGCCTCAAGAGCCGAAAGACTCAACACAACATTGTTATAGGAGAGCGCATCGGTATCGCCACTATCGAGGCGGCGCTGCTCGGCCTCGACCACACGGCAGGCATGGACAAGACGGCGGTCAAGCTCACTGACCAAGGC
>JAFYMV010000089.1 GCA_017548225.1 Bacteroidaceae bacterium
AAACGAAGAGAAAAGTAAAGTAAGTAATATAAATAATAGATTAGAGAAAGTTATGATTAATGCTCAAGACATCAAGAAAGGTACCTGCATCCGCATGGATGGTAAGTTGTACTTCTGTATCGATTTCCTTCATGTAAAGCCCGGTAAGGGTAACACCTTCATGCGTACCACTTTGAAGGATGTAGTTGATGGTTATGTATTGGAGCGTCGCTTCAACATCGGTGAAAAGCTCGAGGATGTACGCGTAGAGCGTCGTCCCCATCAGTTCCTCTACATGGAAGGTGAGGACTACATCTTTATGAACAACGAGACTTTCGACCAGCACCCCATCGCTAAGGATCTCATCACTGGTGTGAACTTCTTGAAGGAGGGTATGGAGGTTGAAGTGGTATTCGATGCTTCTACCGAGACTGTACTTTATGCAGAGCTCCCCACAAAGGTTGTGCTCCAGATTTCTTACACCGAGCCTGGCCTCAAGGGCGATACTGCAACCAACACTCTCAAGCCCGCTACTCTCGAGACAGGTGCTGAGATCCGCGTTCCCTTGTTCATCACCGAGGGTGAGTTCGTAGAGGTTGACACTCGCGACGGATCATATGTTGGCCGCGTAAAGATGTAATACACCGCAGAGCGTGCTCTGCTATATGTGAATATGGACAATTGGGATGGACAGTAAATGTCGGATTTCCAATTGTCCTTTTGTTTTGGAGATAATATAGCTGTTTGCCCGAGTTTCAGGATTGTCCCCTTAGATTAGGGGGACGAGCGAAGCGGAGGGGGTATTTTTGAGCAAATAATCATACCACCTCCCCCTCTACGAGGGTACTCCTCCTACCTTAGGAGGAGAATATAAAGGTGGGTAAACTCCTATATTATTACCTTTGTTTTTTTTTATATGCAATGCAAGAGAAATTAGCAATCAATCGCTGGGCTGAAGAGGATCGTCCGCGTGAGAAAATGATGAGTAAGGGTGCAAAGGCATTGACCAATGCCGAGTTACTGGCTATACTCATAGGGTCGGGTAGTGGTGAAGACTCTGCCGTTGGACTCATGCAGAAGGTGCTGGCGGCCTATGGAAATAGTCTTGATCGTGTGGGGCGTCTTGGGATGGAGGATTTGTGCCGTTTCAAGGGTATAGGTCCGGCTAAAGCGATTACGATATTGGCGGCGTGTGAACTGGGGCGTCGCCGTGCGGTGGAGCAGCCCGAACGCCGTGTGATTCGCTCGTCAGCCCAAGTGTACGACTACTTCTATCCTCTCATGCGAGATCTTCCTGTAGAGGAGTGTCATGTGTTGCTGATTGGTAGTGGTTCTGCCGTTATTGACTCGGTGCGCATTGGTGTGGGAGGACTTACTGAAACGGTGGTCGATGTGCGTCTTGTCTTGCGCGAGGTGTTGCTGAAGCGGGCTACGGGTTTTGTGCTTTGTCATAACCATCCCTCAGGAACCATGCGCCCCAGTGTGCATGATGACCGACTCACTCGTCAAGTGCAGGAGGCGGCAAAGTTGCTGAACCTAACCTTTGCCGATCATGTTATTTTTACCGATAACGGTTACTACAGCTATGCTGATGAAGGTCGGCTTTAGGCCGATTTGACGAGGAGTACTAAAGGGGAAATTGGCTGAAAGGTTTGGCCCTTCAGTTTGGAAGGCTCCAAACTCCAGTTTGTTTACTACCAGACTCCAGTTTGGAGCCTTCCAAACTGAAACTTCTTTAAGGACATGGATGTCGTTCTTTGCTCGCGATAATGCTTTTGTCTTCCCAATTTTTATATTACTTTTGCAGTATAAACGAAAATCAAGCAGTCTATGTATGATATAAACCTTGTCCGTTGCGACTTTCCCATCCTTGACCGCCAGGTCTATGGTAAGCCGCTGGTGTATCTCGACAATGGTGCCACTACGCAGAAGCCCCGTATGGTGGTCGATGCTATCACCGAGGAGTACTATTCAGTGAATGCCAATGTGCATCGCGGTGTACACTATCTGTCGCAAGAGGCTACAAAGTTGCATGAGACTTCGCGTGAGCGTGTGCGTGCATTCATCAATGCTGCCTCTACCCGTGAGATAATCTTTACGCGCGGTACCACCGAAGCTATCAACTTGCTTGCCTCTTCGTTTGGCGAGGCGTTCTTGCGTGAGGGTGATGAGGTGATTGTGTCTACAATGGAGCATCACAGCAACATCGTGCCTTGGCAGCTGCTCGAAGCACGCAAGGGCATCAAGCTACGCGTGATACCCATTACCGACAAGGGCGAGATCTGCTTGGATGAATATATCAAACTTTTCAACGAACGCACCCGCTTGGTGTCTGTGATGCATGTGTCCAATGTGTTGGGCACGGTGAATCCCATCAAGGAGATGATACGCATCGCCCACGAGCACGATGTTCCCTTTGCCGTCGATGGTGCGCAGAGCGTGCCTCACATCAAGGTTGATGTGCAGGATCTTGATGCCGATTTCTACGCCTTTAGCGCCCACAAGGTGTATGGGCCTACGGGTATTGGCGTGCTCTACGGAAAGGAGCGTTGGCTCGACCGTCTTCCACCTTATCAGGGTGGGGGAGAGATGATACAGACCGTGTCGTTTGACCGTACCACTTTTAATGAACTGCCTTATAAGTTTGAGGCTGGTACTCCCGACTATATCGGCACTACCGCTTTTGCCCGTGCGCTTGACTATGTGTCGGCGCTTGGTATAGATAATATTGCAGCTCATGAGAAGGCGCTCACAGATTATGCTTTGCAGCAATTGCGTTTAATCCCAGAGATGCGTATCATCGGTGAAGCAGAGGAGCGTGGTGCAGTTATCTCTTTCAATGTTGGCGACATACATCCTTCTGATCTTGGCACCCTGCTCGACCGCCTCGGCATTGCCGTACGCACCGGCCACCACTGCGCCCAGCCCCTGATGCAGCGCATGGGCATCCCCGGCACCGTACGCGCCTCATTTGCCCTCTACAACACGATGGCCGAAGTCGATGCCCTCGTGGCTGCCGTGGATAGGGTGAGGAAGATGTTCTGATAAATCAGCGAAATTCATAAGAATCGTTAAACCATAAATCCCCATAGAAGGTATTCGAAGTACGCCTACGTCTATTCTTCGAACATCTTCTGTGAGGATTTGTGCTATTGTTTTGGGAACAGATGCTGGTATGCTGATTTCACACTCTACCTTGAAGCATGTGTCGTACCTCACGTTCGTAGTATTCGTCCATGACATCCAAACTCTGCGTAATGACAAGTACGATGGCTCCGATACATAGGGCTGCTATGCCTAGGGCCTCTGCTGAGGGTAGCTGTTGGTCGAGCAGGGCACTTGTGGTGGTGAGCAGTGCATCGGCAATGACTCGCCAGTACTTGATGAACAACGCTATGCTGCCACCCCACAGGATGGCGAAGAGGATGACTACGTAGCCTCGGCGCAGTCCGCGCGAGGGCAGTTGGTGCATGATGCGGTGGTGTAGCTTGCTTTCGTGCTCGTGGGTCGTAGTGTCCACTTTGAGCAGCAGTTCTCTTATCTTACGGTCTTCGCTGTTCATATCGTTTGGGTTAAAAGGGTTCGTAAGTGTTCGCGTCCGCGGCTCAGTGCCGACTTCACGGTGCCTGCCGCCATCTCCGTCACGGCCATTATCTCCTTGA
>JAFYMV010000090.1 GCA_017548225.1 Bacteroidaceae bacterium
GGTAGAGTTCCATGCACAAGAGGCAAACCAGGTGATTGTACGCTGGGGAGCAGAAGCCGGTGGGGCTTCATTGTGGAAGTTTGATGAGGTGGACACCAGCCACTCAATGGCAGAATTGACAAGCACAAGCGTGCAGCAGGGTAAGGTGAGCACAGGTATCGGCAATACCAACCAGCCCATCATACGCTCTACCCTTCGCGTAAGCGGTCTAGAGGGTAGTGTAAAATTCCAAGGCGTAAAGGGAAGGTACACTGGTACCGACATGGCCGATGTTGCCTGCGTGAAGGTCTACTTCGCGACCAATGCACGCGAGCTCTTCATCGACCCCGAGAAGAAGATGACATGGCGTGAAGAAAATGGTGAGCAATATGGAGTAACTGTAGGACTTGCCGAAGACGGCACATTCATGATCACCTCCGACAAGGAACTCGCCCCCGGAGACCACTACTTGTGGATTGTTTTTGATGTAGCCGAGGAGGCTAAGGAGGGTAACCTCGTGGATGCTGCCATTACCTCATATATCATCGATGATCAAGAGGTGGCCGAAAGCAATGGCGATCCCCAGTATGGTGCAACCATATTCCTCTCTGAAGGTGCCGTGCTGATGCCTATGGATAAGGGTTCACTCTACTACCGCATCCCCTCAATCACAGTAACAAAGGATGGTAAGCGCCTCGTGACACTCACTGACGACCGTAAGCATCACAATAGCGACCTTCCCTCACACTGCTACCTCGTGGCACAGTACTCTGAGGACAATGGTAAGACATGGAGCAACCCCGTAACAGTGGCTGGTACTGCAGAGACTGGTGGCAACTATGGACATGGCGATGCTTCTATCGTAACCAACCGCGACAACGGCGATATTATCGGCATCATGACCAGTGCGGGCACCTACGGACACGGATTCTTTGCCGGCACCGCAGCTGAACCTCCCCGCTGGAAGACTATCACCAGCCGCGATGGTGGATTGACTTGGGAGACTCCCGTTGACCATACCGATGATTTGTTTGGTGAAAACTGCAACAATGAGAAGACCAAGACTTGGAAGAGCGGATTCTCTGGCTCTGGTGCTGCATTGCAGAAGCGCGACGGTACGCTCGTATCAAGCTTCGTAAACCGCCAAGCAGACAATAGTCAACACTTCTACTTCTTCATGAGTAAGGATGGTGGTGAGAGCTGGTATGTAAGCGGCACAAGCGGTACAAGCGGTGCCGATGAACCCAAGACTCTGGAGCGCAACAATGGCGACCTTGCCATCAGCGTACGCTCTAGCGGATACAACTACTACAACTACACCTCAGACGACGGTGAAACATGGCACCTGCCCTCACAGACACGCTTTACCACTGGTATCTCGGGTAACGCTTGCGACGGTGAGTACATGGTATGGTGCTCAACACTCGAGGGTAACCCCTGGAATATTGCATTACAGACCTTGCCTAACAGTGGAAGCCGACAGAATGTAAGTATTGCGCTCTCTACCGACGAAGGCGCTACATTCGGTACACCTAAGACCATCTGCCCCAGAGGCTCTGCATACAGCGCTGCTGTAGTGCTCCCCGACGGCACACTGGGTGTATACTATGAGGAGAATGGTATATTTGGTGGTTTCACTATGCGTTTTGTACGCTTCTCACTAGATTGGGCTAGTAACGGTGCATATAAGTTCACTGAGGATAATCCATTCAAACCCATCAAATCAACCAATCCTTCTGGCGAGGGCACCACAGGCGTAGAGGAGACAACAGACAACGGACAACAGACATCAGACATCTACGACCTCCAAGGTCGCCGCGTAGAGAACCCCACTAAGGGTATCTACATCGTAAATGGCAAGAAGGTGGTTGTCAAGTAATAAAAGTTAAAAGCTTATAAAAGAAGATGAGGGTGCGTCGTTTTGACACACCCTCATTGTATTATATATTGTTAATTCATAGTTTTTTCGTACCTTTACGACCTATGGTGTTTAGGTACTATTGCTCGCAGTGAAATATCAAAGCACGCTTTGTATTTCGCTCGCTTTTTCGTACCTTTACGACCTATGGTGTTTAGGTACTATTGCTCGCAGTGAAATATCAAAGCACACTTTGTATTTCGCTCGCTTTTTCGTACCTTTACGACCTATGGTGTTTAGGTACTATTGCTCGCAGTGAAATATCAAAGCACACTTTGTATTTCGCTCGCTTTTTCGTACCTTTGTGCGTCGAAAGAAACGATATTTATGAGCGAACAAGATAAGATGATGCTACGCGCCGAACATCTGGTAAAGAAATACGGCAAGCGTACGGTGGTCAACGATGTGTCGTTTGATGTGAAGCAGGGCGAAATCGTGGGTCTGCTCGGTCCTAACGGTGCGGGCAAGACTACGTCGTTCTACATGACTACAGGACTCGTGGTGCCCAATGCGGGACGCATATTCATCGATGATCACGAAATCACTGACGACCCAGTATACAAACGTGCCCGAGTGGGTATTGGATACCTGGCACAGGAGGCAAGCGTGTTCCGCAAGATGAGCGTGGAAGACAACATCGCATCGGTGCTGGAAATGACGGGCAAGCCTAAAGAGTATCAAAAGGAAAAGCTCGAAAGCCTCATCGCGGAGTTCAGACTGCAGAAGGTGCGCAAGAACTTGGGCGATCAGCTCTCGGGTGGAGAGCGACGCCGTACTGAGATAGCGCGCTGTCTGGCCATTGACCCCAAATTCATCATGCTCGATGAACCCTTTGCAGGCGTAGACCCTATCGCGGTGGAGGATATCCAACAGATCGTATGGAAACTGAAGGACAAGAATATCGGTATCCTTATCACTGACCACAATGTGCAGGAAACGCTCTCCATCACCGACCGCGCCTACCTGCTCTTCGAAGGACGCATCCTCTTTGAGGGTACTCCCGAAGAGCTGGCAGCCAATGAGATTGTGCGTGCCAAATATTTGAGCAACAGTTTTGTACTACGCAAGAAAAAATTCCAGCTATGAAGATAAAGACTTTACTTACTGTATTATGTGCGGTGTTATGCTCCGTTTCGGGCTATAGCCAAGGGTTTCAAGATATACCTCGTAGAGGCTTCCCGAAAGATGAGTATGTGCAACAGAGTGCTACCCGCGCTAATGGTGAATATGTTCTCAAAAATTTTTTGAGCACAGAGAAGGATACAATAAATGTCGTCATTATACTTGCCGCCTTTAGCGATACTGTCTTCTCAATCAGTGAAGATAGTATCAGAGATCTATTAAGCAACCGATACAATGCTGAGGACTATAAAGAAAAGGTCAGCTTCTATGAAAAGAGTAAAGCTTATGGGCAACATTTAGGGTTGGAAGTAGATATTCCCGGTAGCGCACGCGACTATTTCCGTGATCAGTCGTTTGGAAAATTTGTTCCTCGATTTGATGTTATAGGCCCTGTTACTCTTGGCCATCCTAGAAAATATTATGGAGGTAACAGTAATGGTAACGATAGGAATACCGGTGGTATGATAAGTGATGCCTGCCAGAAGGCTTTCGACTTGGGACTGACCGACTTTACCGACTATGATAATGACGACGATGGAATAGTGGACATTGTATATGTGGTGTACGCTGGCAGCGATGAGGCGCAAACAGATAACGCTCCCAATAAAACACCAGAGATGGCAGATGCAGTCTGGGCAAAAGCTTCGAGCATATCGCTCATCTTGGGGAATGGCATGAAGATAAGCCGCTATGCCTGCTCAGGAGAGCTGCTGATGGACCTTCCCGTAGTGGCGGGTATAGGTACCTTTGTACACGAGTTTAGCCATGTGCTCGGTCTGCCCGATTTCTATAACACCAAAGGAGCCGATTTCACTATGGACGTGTGGAGCGTAATGGACTACGGCATGTACAATGCCGAAGGTTTTGTGCCTTGCGGATATACCGCTTTTGAGCGCTATTCGCTGGGATGGATACCCATGTGCACACTTGAGAGGCCCGACACGATGGAGATAGACATTACGGATAAAGAGAAAACGGGATATCGCATATTTACTTCAACCACACCTGCAGACACGGCTTCGTTCTACCTTATGGAGACTATCCGCAAAGAGGGTTGGAATAGTTGGGCTCCCACCGAGGGATTACTCATCTCGGAGGTTACCTATAACAAAGCTGCATGGACAGGGAATACCGTGAATGCTGGCACCAAGCATCGCTACTGCATTGTGCCTGCCAATAATGACTACAATTACAAGACTGCCAAAAAGCATCTTTTCGGCAGAGAGAATGACCAATTTACTCTTTCCAGCGAACCTGCTTCTATCACCCAATTTGGCGCAGAAATGAACAAACCGCTGACAGAAATCAACTACGATAAGGGTTCAGGTATAACCTCTTTCCTTTTCTGCGGAGGAAGCAGCACGGATGAAATTGCAGAAATCAGTATCCAAGCTCCCTCAATCGGAGTTGTTTACGACCTGCAGGGTAGAATGGTAGAGAACCCCTCAAAAGGTGTCTACATTCGTGACGGCAAGAAAGTTTTGATTAAGTGAGCGCAGAGTCATGCTTGCATGAACTATGCCGAACCGACGAACGAAACAAGCGCAGAAGCAAGGCTCGCTTTGATTATGCCTTGTAAGGAGGAGGAAGACGAAGTCAGCGTGAGCAAGTTCGACGAAGTCAAAGTTGTGATTAAGTAAGGGTAAGGGGTGTTTCGTTCGATTTTGCACTAACTTTAATCCGCTTTGCGGCTTTAAATTAGGCTGCACCTCAGAAAAATGCAAGTAAACTTGCTTTTTCGTTCGGTTTGCACTAATTTTGCAAGCTGAAATGAAAGTGCGTAACAGACGCACACCCAATTTGTATATAATTATATAAATATAAGATAATGGAAATTACATTGCAGAATGTGAGCGAAGTAAAAGGTATGCTCACTGTAAAGTTGGTTAAGGCCGACTACGAACCCAAAGTAGAGAAAGCACTCAAGACATTCCGCCAGAAGGCAAACATCCCTGGATTCCGTCCCGGTATGGTGCCCATGGGCTTGATCAAGAAGCAATACGGTTCAGCTGTAAAGGCTGAGGAGATCAATAAGATGCTCCAGGAGGCTGTATACAGCTACCTCAAGGAGAACAAGGTAGATATGCTCGGTGAGCCCCTCCCCAACGAGGATCAGCAGAAGCAACTCGACTTCGATACTATGGAAGAGCTCGAGTTCCTCTATGACATCGCTCTCGCTCCCAAGTTTGACGCTACACTCACCGCAGAGGATACTCTCCCCTACTATACCATCCAGATCTCTGACGAGATGGTTGACAACCAGGTGAACATGTACACTCAGCGCAACGGCCGCTACGAGAAGGTAGAGGAGTACGCTGACAACGATATGGTAAAGGGTCTGATGTGTCAGCTCGATGAGAATGGCAACACCGTAGAGGGTGGCATCCAGGCTGAGGACGCTGTAGTTCTTCCCAAGTACATGAAGAACGCTGCGCAGACCGCTCTCTTCGAGGGCACAAAGGTAGGTGATGTAATCACTATCAACCCCCGTGAGGCATACGACGGCAATGAGGCAGAGCTCGCTTCACTCCTCAAGATCAGCAAGGAAGAGGCTGCTAATGTAAACGGCAACTTCAGCTACCAGATCAGCGAGATTACTCGCTATGTTCCCGGTGACTTGAATCAGGAGATCTTTGATCTCGTATACGGCGAAGGTGCAGTAAATAGCGAGGAGGAATTCCGCGCTCGTGTAAAGGCTGACCTTACCACACAGTTCGTACCCGAGAGCGACTATAAGTTCCTCATCGATGTACGCGAGTATGTGATGAACCGTATCGGTGAGCTCAAGTTTGCTGACGACGTATTGAAGCGCATCATGCACATCAACAACCCCGACAAGGGCGACGACTATGTAAACGAACACTACGCTAACACCATCAAGGAGCTCTCATGGCACCTCGTGAAGGAGCAGCTCGTAGAGAAGGCTGGTATCAAGCTTGAGGAGGGCGACCTCTTGGAGCAGGCTAAGGCTAATGTTCGCGCACAGTTCGCTCAGTACGGTATGACCAATATTCCCGATGAGATGCTCACCAACTACGCTACAGAGACTCTGAAGAAGAAGGAGAATGTAGAGGGCATCGTTAACCGCGCTATCGAGACTCGCCTCGCTGCTGCTTTGAAGCAGACTGTGAAGCTCGACGAGAAGAGCGTTAGCCTCGAGGAGTTCAACAAGATGTTCGAGTAATATTAGATTTTAGTTGAATTTTAGCGTTGACAGGTAATTTATGTACTTTTCGGATTGTTTGAGTCCCTTTTTGGCATCTTTACCCTCTCGCTCTTTGCAAATAGACCACTATTTGCTGCATCGCGAGAGTGCAAATCTACTCAAAAAAGGCTCTCAGATAAACACGAAATAAAATTCAACTATAATCTTACGCACCGAACGTTTCGCCTACGAAACTTGTTAATGATATACGGAAAGACGGTTTGGCGAGGCCAAGCCGTCTTTTTTAATTGACAAGTAAGAATGAAGAATTGACAAATAGTCATAGTTTTCAGTTTGGCTTGAAATTTGACGATAAGACATTTGCGATTCAGAATTCATAATTAACAATTCAGCATTAGACAACATGAACGATTTTAAGAAATATGCAACCAAGCACCTCGGCATGAGCAGCATGGTACTCGATGATGTGATGAAGGCTCAGAGCCAGTACCTCAATCCTTACATCCTTGAAGAGCGCCAGCTCAATGTAACACAGATGGATGTGTTCTCACGCTTGATGATGGACCGCATCATCTTCCTCGGCACACAGATTGATGACTACACCGCCAACACCTTGCAGGCACAGCTTCTCTATCTTGACTCGGTAGATAGCGGCAAGGACATTTCAATCTATATCAACTCACCTGGTGGCTCAGTATACGCAGGTCTCGGCATTTACGACACCATGCAGTTCATCTCAAGTGATGTGGCTACCATCTGTACCGGTATGGCGGCTAGTATGGCTGCTGTGCTCCTCGTATCAGGCGCCGAAGGAAAGCGTTCAGCACTTCCCCATAGCCGTGTGATGATACACCAACCCCTCGGTGGCGTACAGGGTCAGGCCAGCGACATTGAAATCACTGCCCGCGAGATCCAAAAGCTCAAAAACGAGCTCTATACCATCATCGCTGACCACTCACACACTCCCTTCGACAAGGTGTGGGCAGATAGCGATCGCGACTACTGGATGACAGCACAAGAGGCAAAAGAATATGGAATGATCGACCAAGTGTTGATGAGAAAGTAAGCAATGGCAAAACAACAACGACAATACTGCAGCTTCTGCGGACGCCCCGACACTGAGGTGGGCATGCTCATCGCTGGCATCAATGGATACATCTGCAACGAATGTGCCGAGCAGGCTCACGAAATTGCACGCGAGTCAATGCGCAACAGCAAGAAGGGAAGCAAGGCGGGTGACCTTGACATGAGTGAACTGCCCAAACCCCAAGAGATAAAGACATTCCTCGATCAGTATGTAATTGGCCAGGACGATGCCAAGCGCTATCTCTCGGTATCGGTATACAACCACTACAAGCGTCTGCTTCAGCAAGACAAGGCCGATGATGTGGAGATTGAAAAGAGCAACATCATCATTGTGGGTAGCACTGGTACGGGTAAGACCCTCTTGGCGCGCACTATCGCTAAATTGCTCAAAGTCCCCTTCACCATCGTAGATGCTACGGTGCTCACCGAAGCTGGTTATGTAGGTGAAGATATCGAGAGCATTCTCACTCGTCTGCTCCAAGTGGCCGACTACGATGTGAAGGCTGCCGAGCGAGGCATCGTGTTTATCGACGAGATAGACAAGATTGCACGCAAGGGCGACAACCCCTCTATCACACGCGATGTGAGTGGTGAGGGTGTACAGCAGGGTCTGCTCAAACTACTCGAGGGATCGGTGGTGAATGTACCTCCCCAGGGCGGTCGCAAGCATCCCGACCAGAAAATGATTCCCGTAGACACGAAGAACATCCTCTTCA
>JAFYMV010000017.1 GCA_017548225.1 Bacteroidaceae bacterium
ACTGCGGCCACCGGGTTCCATGGCTGTAGAACCCAGCTTCACCTTAGTCTGACTCTCAAATACAGGCTCCTCTACATTGATGGCAATAGCACCTACGATACCGTTACGGATATCGGTGAATTCGTGGTTTTTGTTGTAAAACTCCTTAATGGTGCGTGCTATGTGCTCCTTGAAGGCGCTTTGGTGAGTACCGCCCTGTGTGGTATGCTGTCCGTTGACAAATGAGTAGTATTCCTCGCCATACTGGTCGGTATGGGTAAAGGCAATCTCGATGTCTTCGGTCTTGAGATGGATGATAGGGTAGAGGGTCGATGCCGTCATGTTGTCGGTGAGCAGGTCTACAAGACCATTGCGCGAGAGGATGCGCTTGCCGTTAAACATGATGGTGAGACCTGTATTCAGGTAGGTATAGTTGCGCAGCATGGTTTCGATATATGCTGTGCGGAACGAGTAGTTCACAAACAAGGTGTTGTCTGGCTCAAAGAGGATGCATGTACCAGTCTCCTCAGGCCCTGCATCGGTGGTGGTATCACTGATGAGGTTACCCTTCTCAAACACTACTGTACGCACCTTGCCGTCGCGGTACGAACTTGCCTCAAAGTGCGAGCTCAACGCATTTACAGCCTTCACACCCACACCATTAAGACCTACGCTCTTCTTGAACGCCTTGCTGTCGTACTTACCACCCGTATTGAGTACGCTTACCGCCTCTACGAGCTTGCCTTGAGGGATACCACGACCATAGTCGCGCACGCTCACCCGCTTGTGATCCACCACCTCAATCTCGATGCGCTTGCCGGCATTCATCTTGAACTCGTCGATAGAGTTGTCGATGATCTCCTTCAGCAATACATAGATACCGTCGTCGTTCTGCGTACCGTCACCCAGCTTACCGATATACATACCGGGGCGCAGGCGCACATGTTCCATATCACTCAAGTGGCGTATATTATCGTCGGTATACGCTACTTGCTCTTCGATGGGCATATTCAGTTCGTCACTCATAGTGTTTTGATTTATCGGGTAAAGGTACAACTTTTTTGCGACATATCACGAGCTAATGGCAGAAAAAGCGTAACCTTGCCCTATTCGGGGCAGAGATACCTCGCTTGCAGAGGGATGGTTTCAGTTCAACGCCTTGCCGAGCAGAGCTTCTATGTCGGGGATTGCGAATGCCTTGCGGCGTAGGATGATGAGACCTTCAGAGTGCCATTTGTTGAGGACTGCGGAAATGTTGAGGCGTGTGGCATCCATCAAGCGGGCAAGCTCCTCCATCTTGATATTCATCACCTTATCCCCTTTGGTAGTGGTGCACAAGCTACGGATGAAGAGAGCCATTCGCCCCTCGAGTGTTTGGGGCCTGATGCTCCAAAGCTGTTCATGCAGGCTCTCCACCTTGCTGCCAAAGAGATTGAAAAAGTTGATGCGGAATATCTCGTACGAGTCGAGTAGGGTATAGATATAGCGTTTGTCGATGCTCAATAGCGATACCTCGCCCCGCGCCGTATAGCTGGCTTTGTACGAAGGCTGTCTGCCGAAGAGCGATGGGGGCTCTATAGCCGTATAGGGAGTGATAACCTCCTCAAAGGAGAGCCCCGCGTAGGGGGCTTGCGTGGTAGCCACAAGCTCGCCACCCATCAAGAAGGTCAGCTGCTGGCACTGCTCGCCCTGAAGGTATACGGTCTTGCCGTCCTCTACCTTACGGAAATGAAATATTGCTTGCTCGATTACCTCAAACAGGTGTGCATGGCTCATGCCCTGGAATAGGGGCAGCTGCATCAACATGCTGTACATCGTAGGTCCCATAATTCGCCTCAATTCATCTATCTATCAAAGGTAGATATAAAAGCGATGATATCATTGCTCACACCCCATATTTTAGTCTTTTTTAACATTACTAAAAGAGACAGGGCCACATCTTCCGATGCAGCCCTGCCATGCTATAGGTGCGTAGTGCTATTACTTCGCTACAGCCTCAAGACGCTTGAGGATAGAGAAGATAAATGCAGCTGACACGAGGCAGATGCCAATGAGTACGCCCCAGATGATAGCGAGGTTCATACCCCACATGAGACCAGGCACCATGATGAGGAAGTTACCGATAGCAGTAGCTACGAACCAGCCACCCATCATCATACCCTTGTACTTGGGAGGCGCTACCTTTGATACGAATGAGATACCGATGGGCGAGAGCAACAGCTCGGCGATGGTGAGCACGAAGTAGGTGCTGATGAGCCAGTTGGGCGATACCAGTGTAGCGGTACCAGCCTCTACGGCAGCGAGCTGCTCGCTTGCCACGGGGAGGTTGCGTGAAGCGATCAACAATACCACGAACGCCATAGCAGCCACGAGCATACCGAGACCGATCTTCATGGGCGATGAGGGCTCCTTGCCCTTCTTTGCCAATGCACCGAAGATGATACCGATGATCGGGGTGAGCGCTACTACGAAGCAGGGGTTGAACTGCTGGAAGATGGGAGCCTCAACGGCAACCTCGCCAGTCACGTTCATCGCCTTGTAAACGAGCACGCCTACCGAAGCAACAGTAACGAGACCAGCAACAGCCTTACCCTTAGCAGTCTTAGACTGGAAGATGTTGAGCACGCCATACACGGTGATCACGCAGAGAAGGAGGTTCCAGAAGCTGCGAATCTCGGTGAAGCTGAGCGACTTGCTGAGGAAGAGGCTCATGAAGCCAGTCTCAGAGGTAGCAGTGTACTCACGGGCAAACTGGTTCATTGTGATACCATTCTGGTGGAAGGCCATCCAGAAGAATATAACCACGGCGAACACGAGGCAGAGGCAGATGATG
>JAFYMV010000091.1 GCA_017548225.1 Bacteroidaceae bacterium
AAAGAATCAGCTATCTTCGCGTTCTGACTGCGAAAATAGTAAAAAAACTTATAAACTAAAAACTCTGAATCTATGAATGTAGGCGATAAGGCTCCCGAGCGTTTGGGAGTGAACGAGAATGGCGAAGAGATATTGCTCAGCAACTATCGTGGCAAGAAGGTGGTACTCTACTTTTACCCGAAGGACAACACCTCGGGCTGTACGGCTGAAGCTTGCAGCTTGCGCGACCACTATGGTGAGTTACGCTCGCGTGGGTATGAGGTGATAGGCGTAAGCGTAGACAGTGCCGCCTCGCACCGTAAGTTCATCGACAAGTACGAGCTCCCCTTCACACTGATTGCCGATACCGACAAGGAGCTGGTGCAGGCAATGGGAGTATGGGGCGAGAAGAGTATGTATGGCCGCAAGTATATGGGCACCTTCCGTACCACCTTCGTGATTGATGAGAATGGCATCATCGAGCAGATATATCTACCGAAAGAGATCAAGACCTCTACGCATGCCGAGCAGCTATTGAAATAGCTATTAGCTGTTAGCTTTTAGCTATTGGCCATTGGCAAAATGTATAAAACAACTCCGCCCCTCACGATGTGAGAGGCGGAGTTTTATTTTCAAAGCTTACAGCTAATTGCTAATAGCCAAAAGCTTATTATTCAGCCAAGATACCGAGCTCGGCACCTGAAGCAAAGTCGTTGCCAGCCTGTGAGCTGAGTGCGGTGAAGCGGATGTAACGTGCCTTGACGGGCTTGTCGAGCATCACGCGCTTCAGCTTGTTGTCGTTAGCAAAAGCACCTTCGGCAACGGGCTCGCTCCAGTTCTGAGCATCGTTAGATACCTGGAGGCGGTAGTTCTTGATATTACCGTTGGGGCCGTCCTGACGGGGCAGGTAGGTGAAGCCAGTGATGGTCTTCACATCGCCAGCGTCGAGGTCTACCCAGTGAGGATACTTGGCTACGGTTACCGAGTACATGGTGTGCCAGATGGTGTTCACATCGTTGTCCACGAGGTGGCTTG
Source organism: Bacteroidaceae bacterium (assembly GCA_017548225.1). Classification (GTDB taxonomy): domain Bacteria; phylum Bacteroidota; class Bacteroidia; order Bacteroidales; family Bacteroidaceae; genus UBA1189. Next base: position 1,015 of record JAFYMV010000091.1, read on the forward strand.
CGTTACCGCTACCTGACTCCTCGCTACTGGTGAAGATAACCTCTGTATTGATCTTCTCAATCTTGGCATAGGTCATGGTCACCTTGAGCTCGGGCTTCTCCTTATAGTAAGCGGTGATGGTACCACCATCGCGGAAGGGGATAGGCTTGGTATATTCGGTAGCCTTGCGAGCATTGCCAATCTTGTACATCACGGTAGCACCCTCGATACCGCTCTCGATGGTGATGTCACCATTCTTCTGCTGCATCATGAGGAGGGGCTTATCACCTGCAGTAGCTACATCAACACCATTGCTTGCATCAGCAGGACGGATGATGAATGCCATGCGTGTGGGAGTACCGAAGGCACGGTCCTTAACGAGCGGACCACCCTGACCGCATGAGTTACCACCAAGGCCTGTTACCACAGCGTCAACGGTGAAATAGGTAACATCGCTCTTGGGCAAGAGGTGAGGATGCTTGGCCAAAGTGAGGTCCAAAGCGCTGTGTGCGAGTGCTGATACTGCGTAGGGAGCCTCGTTCACTACGAGCATACCCTTGCCGGCAGCGTTGGTGAGCGATGCCCAGCGAGTTTCCTCATGGTTACCCATCTGCATGGGCTTGGGCCAGTTGTCAAACTGCTCTGCTACGGTAGATGAGAACTGCTCGATGAAGGCGCCAGTCTTACGGTCGTTGTAGTTGTCTACGGGACCGCGACCATAGTAGTTGAAGCGCTCATACTGTGCAGGCACCTGCATCTCGTAACCGAGTCGTGCAAGCACGAGTGAGGGGTTGTTAGAGGTGATAGCCGACTGCAACTCGATAGATCCGTCGGGGTATACAGTCCATACCTGATTGGTGGTGAACTTGAAGTCCGCTTCACCGAAGGGGAGGTTGGTCTGCTCCACGAGCTCATGAATACCACTGTCGTAACGGCCATTTCTGCTGTTCAGGCGTGCTGCGTTCGGAGCCTGTGATACTACAGTGAAGGTGAGCACTACATTGCCGTTCTTCTCCTTGATCACCTGTGCATCAACAGCCTTGTGCTGGAGGTTGTGGAGACCATTCTGGAACCAGGGCTGGTAGCACCAGTTGTCGTTGCTCACGAATGCGCGGAACGCGTTGAGGCGAGGACCGCCACCGGCAGCGATGACTACCTCATCACCATAGGTGAGCTGATGGATAGTACCCTGTGCCATGTCGAACTGTACCTCGAAGTTTGCTCCAGCGATTGTCTTGATTGTCTTGTCGGAGTTCTCAGAGATCTTGAAGTTCTCAGAGGTCTCTGAAACTGCCACAGCGCTGATTGCGGGCTTCACGCCAGCAGCCTTCACGGCGAGCTGCTCCTCAAACTGTGCATAACCCTTCTTAGCCCAAGGCATGTCAGCACCGAGCAAGAACTGTACCTTTACGAAATATTCGCCATCAGCATCGAGCGATGCGAAGTCATAGGGAAGCGTATACACACCCTTTTGACGGGGCTGAACAGCCATACGGGGACCCTGCACAGGCTGGTTTTCTGTAATCTGCTTACCATCTTTCCAGAGCGACCACACAATCTCGTAGTCGTTGAGCGCGGTGTAGTAGTTCTTGTTGAATACCTCAATGAGACCCTTCTCTACATCGAGCATCTTCACGCCTACATATTGGTATACCTTCTTTACCTCATAGTACTGGGGCTTGGGCTCGCGGTCACCGAAGATGATACCGTTCATTACGAACTGGCCATCGTTGGGCTCGTCGCCGAAGTTACCACCATAGGCGAGGTAGCGTGTGCCATCCTTCTCGTAGTTGTACATAGATTGGTCTACCCAGTCCCAAATAGCGCCACCGCAGAAGAAGTTAGTGCTCTCCATAGCCTCCCAGTAGTCAACGAGGTTACCTACGGCATTACCCATTGAGTGAGCATACTCCGAGATGTGGAACGGATACTTGATACCATAGTTACCCTTCACGGCACCCTGTGTCCAACCGATTGAGGGGTACTGGTTTGAGCCCATGTCTACGATATCATTGTTACGCTCGTACCGTACGGGGCGTGTAGCGTCGAATGCCTTGAGGGCCTTGTAAGCCTCTACGAAGTTGTTACCAAGACCAGCCTCGTTACCGAGCGACCAGATTACCACACAAGCATTGTTCACCGTGGCGTGAGCCATCTCCATGACGCGTGCCACGTGAGCCT
>JAFYMV010000092.1 GCA_017548225.1 Bacteroidaceae bacterium
GACCAGCACAAAGGACATCTATAAGATACGTAGCTCCAGCGATGGCATCAACTATGTCAACGTATACACAGAACATGGCGTAGTGGGCAACGACAAGGCCGCCAAGGCAGGCCTTGCCAGCTATGGAGTAGAAGAGTTGGATGCCTACCCCCTTACCTTATCCTCTGACGGCACAGCAGCCCTCTGCCTCCCCTTCAATATTGTCATCCCCGAGGGAATCTGTGCCTATGATGCCACAGTAGCGGACATCAATACCGAAGCTGCCACCTGCACCTTCACTCCCATAGCGACCTCAGGCGAGACCCTCAAGGGAGGCACCCCCACCATCCTCAAAGGCGATGAAGGACAATATTCCCTTCCCATCACGATGTCAGAGAGTGGCGTTCAGAGTTCACTCGAGCAATCCATACTTAAGGGCAACTATGTCTCTTGCACACTGTTACAAGATGACAACACACGCAAATATAGCCTTTCAAGACAAGGCGGCGTGCCCACCTTCAACGCCATCAACAACTCCACAACGATTGCCGCCAATCAATGCTGGATGGAGTGCAACATCCCCGAGGTTTCCACTCTCGCTCTATGCTTCAGCACAAGCACCGACATCCTCATCCCTTCAGCCACCTCACAAGGTTCAGACAAACAGACATACAACATCGCAGGACAACGTTTAAGCCGTCCTCAGAAGGGAATCAATATCATTGAGGGAAAGAAAGTCGTTATCGAATAAGACGCAGAAGTCTGCGCACTCATCCCCGGATAGGAGAACACCCTATCCTACACAGTAAACATCTTCGTCATTTTCTCACAGCCCAAAGTCAAGCGAGAGTTGACCATCACCTAAGAGGTTGTAGCTCATGCGATGATAGGGTGTGAGGCCATGCTCCTTGATGCCTGCGCGGTGCTTGGCTGTGGGATATCCCTTGTTGTGACCCCAATCGTAGTGGGGGTACTCCTCGTGCAGGCGGTTCATATAGTCGTCGCGGTAGGTCTTGGCAAGGATCGAGGCCGCCGCAATGTTCATCAACTTGCCATCACCCTTGACCACCGTCTGATGCGGCGTGTCGCCATAGGGCTTGAACTTGTTGCCATCCACCACCACATATTCGGGGCGCACCTTGAGCCCGTCCAGCGCACGGTGCATGGCAAGGATTGAGGCATTGAGGATGTTAATCTCATCAATCTCCTTGGCCGTCACGATGCCGAGGGCCCATGCCACCGCATCGCGCTCAATATCCGTGCGCAGGGCATAGCGCTGCTTCTCGGTGAGCTGCTTCGAGTCGTTGAGCAAGGGGTGCGAGTAGTCGGGCGGCAAGATCACCGCAGCGGCATATACATCGCCAGCAAGGCATCCGCGACCCGCTTCGTCGCAGCCCGCTTCGACCAAATGAGGATTGAGGCAAGGGAGTAACTGGCCACCCTCACTCCCCCCATGGGGGGATGACTGAGATTTATCTTTTCTGCACTTAGCCATATATTTCTGTTCGTAATATCTGTTTCAATATACTACAAAGGTAGCGAATCGTTCCAACTCCTGCAACAACAATAAAAAAAATTGCTTCTGCCAAACAAAGTGCCGCAGTGTCGCCAAGAGATGATACCATCATTATAATCAACCACTTAATGGCGACATTTCTCCACATATCGTAAACAAAACCCACCTTACCCTTCAGCCTTTTCAAGAATCAGTTTGGATTTTATTCAAGTTTAGCGCAAATGCTGCGTTTTAATCCCTCGCAATCCCACCTACCATTACAGTCGGGAACCTTATTATGACATAAGAGTCTTTTCTTGCGATGCCGAAAAAAGTCTATCTTTGTTGCAACCTTTTGGCGAGTAGCCTTGTCTAATTGACGGTGACACCAAAGAAAACACACTAAACAAACAAATTAAAACAACGAATAACATGAAAAAGTTTTTCAGAATGCTGCTACTTGCAGCGGTGGCATTGATGCCGGTGATGGGAATGGCGCAAGACAATAACGAACGCGACTATGCTTGGGAGCGGCAGATGCGCTCACAGGAGTATGCCGACTCGGTACAAGCAGCGAAACAGCAAGCGCAGTATGCACATAAGATGGCGATGCATTCTATGACAAGTGGATATAGACAGCAACGATTTGATGCTTTCTGGAACAGCGGAGTTCTTCCTGCTTGTATTTTTGGAGCAGGCGCAATCCTTGTTCTCGTCCTATGTCTCCGCCATTCACGCCGTAAGGCCGAAGACCACAAGGAACTTATCAACAAACTCATCGACAATAATCTGCTGAACTCTACCGAGCCCATCAGCAAGGAGGCCATCGAGGCGTTGATGAAGCCGAAGAAGAGCGATAAGGATAAATTTATCACTGATGCCACGCTGGTGGGACTTGGTCTCGGGATTGGATTTGCTTCGAATAAACTTCAAGGTGGAGCAAATGAAATTCTTGTATTTGCAGCATATATCCTGCTTTTCCTTGGCGCGATACGCCTTGTTATTCGCACAATCTTTATGATTATTGGGTATTTTGCCAATAAGAAAAGAAAATCCAAGATTGAAGCAAAGGAGGCTGAGGTGTAGAGGAGAAGTGATCAGGCGTGTCATTGCCTATAACGGCCAACCAAAGGTCTGAACGGAGTGAAGGATTTCTTTTGAGACTTTGCGAGATCCTTCGCTTCGCTCAGGATGACAAGCATAGACGATTTCAATTTTAACTTCGGCTTCACTCGCTGAGAGATTGCAAGTGAACTTGCATCTCGCTCGCTTGCACGAATTTTCAATTTTCAACTTTTAATTTTCAATTCGAATCGTGTCCACTCCCGAAGAAATAGTGTTGATCTCTCGCGTGCTGCTTGCGAACGACGAGCGCGCATTTGCCCGACTGATGAAGAGGTATCTGCGCCCCGTGCGCCGCTACTTCCTCGTACAGACAGGTGGCAATGAGGCGCTGAGCGATGACCTCACGCAAGAGACCTTCATC
>JAFYMV010000018.1 GCA_017548225.1 Bacteroidaceae bacterium
TAACGAAGTTTTCTGACGCGATAAGCTCAATACCTTTGAGCTGTCTCTGATGTTCTTCTTCAATCAAGTTGAATACTAATTCGTCTCTTTTCATATTACCTTAAATTTAAATACCTTTTGTAATGTAGAGGTGCAAAAGTATATAAAAAAGGTGAAAAGCAAAACGAAACGAATAATAAATTCTCATTCTATGTAAAATATCATAAAAAAGATTGGAGGAGAATAAATAAATGCATACCTTCGCAAAAGTAAACTATAATAATAAGCCTATGTTTTCTGTAGTTGCTTACATTCTGCTTCCCTTTATTGCCGCTTTGGTTGCGGCTGTTTGGGTTTTTCCCAAGGTCTTGCATATAGCATTGAATAAAAATATTGTAGATAATCCCGATGCCCGCAAATTGCAACGTATTCCTGTTCCAGTACTTGGAGGTATGGTTGTTCAGGCTGGTATCTTAGTAGCGCTTTGTGTGGCAGATTTGCTAGTGGATTGCAATAATTTGTATACGATTGTGCTTGCAATGTCTATCATGCTATTTATTGGTACGCTAGACGATATATTGGATATTCCTTCGACTACACGTTTTATATTGGAGATTTTAGTAGCCTTAATGATCATATATACTTGTGGTTACAGTCTTGATAATCTTCATGGTCTATGGGACATTTGGGCTTTGTCTCCGTGGGTGAGCGTACCGCTTACCATCGTTACAGTGGTAGGTGTCATCAATTCGATAAACCTTATCGATGGTGTTGACGGCTATAGCAGTGGTTATTGCATTATGGCATGTGTCATGTTTGGTGTATTCTTCTATTTGGTGGGAGATATGCCCATGACTATGTTGGCGATTGTTTGTGCAGCTTCACTGATACCTTTCTTCATGCATAATGTCTTTGGCCGCACGAGTAAGATGTTTATCGGTGATGGAGGAACCCTCTTGATGGGCTGCGTGATGAGCGTATTTGTACTCAATATATTGAAGACAAGCACCCATTGCGAGCAGTATTGTGCTGCAGGTCTCGGCCTTGTACCCTTTACCCTTGCTGTACTTAGTGTGCCGGTATTTGATACCGTTCGCGTGATGACCATGCGTATGATACGCAAGACCTCTCCCTTTACAGCCGACAAGACCCACCTGCACCATATGTTCATAGAGTTGGGATTCTCACATATCGGTACTACGGTAAGCATTCTTACGCTCAACTGCCTTGTTGTTTTGGGTTGGAGTATCAGCTACCATTTAGGTGCCAATGTTGATGTCCAGTTGTATGTGGTTATCGCTTTGTCACTGCTTGTGACAGTGGGCTTCTATTATGGTATGCGCCTTTGTATAAAGAAGGATTGGGCGCTCTATCGCTTCATGCAGCGTGTGGGCAGACTTACCCATGTAGAGCGCAAGGGATTCTTCCTTTGGATACAAGAGTTTGTAGATCGTGATGCCATCACAAAAAGTCAAGAGAAAGCTAGATGATTTGATGCGGATGGTAAGATAAATTTTCAGTTCGTTTGAGATAATAAGTAAGGGTGCACCGTCGGTACACCCTTATTTGTTTATGGTATCGTGTAGCTATTAGTCGCGTTCGATGTAAGCCACTGCGTCGCCTTTGTTTACGGTGCTGCCTTGTGGTGTGCACACTTCGGCTAGGCGACCGGCAAAGCCTGCGTACACGGGCTCCATTTGTCCCCAGCGGGTAGTGATGTGGCAAAGGAGTTCGCCAGCCTTGTAGCTGCGTCCTACATTGGGGGCCGATGAGGGACCTTCGACAGAGATTTCCCATACCACCTGTCCGTTCTCGGGAGCACATACGGCATCGGCTTTGGCATGCTTGAGAGCTTGCAACTGTTCAGGAGTGGTACCAGTGCCACCCAGAGCAGCATCTTTGGCCTTCTGCAGTTCGGTTTCGAAGCGCTGCTTTGCCACGCCCGAGTGGTAGTCGCGGTACTGGCGGTCATGCATGGCAAACTCAAAGAGTTCCTCCTCATCCTTTCCAGTGTCCCAGCCCAGCTCCTTCATCTCCTTACGGTAGGTGTCGAGAGCATCGGGGTAGTAGCTCTGCGGGTCAGCATCGGTAAATTCGCGTCCTTGGCTCTTGGCCAGTTCTACAATCTCGGGCGCCAGCTTGCCCGGCAGACGACCACACTTGCCGAGTATCATATCCCACGCATTGTTGTCAATCATTGAGAATCGCTCCTCGCCCTTGATGAGCTGCATGAGGTTCATCAGTGCAATGTTCTTCACATATTGGCTATAGGGAGTTACGAGAGGCGGATACCCCAACTTGGGCCATACATATTCCACCTCGTCAAAGAGCATGATGACAAGGTCGTCAAGGCTCAACGGCGCTTTGCCCTGTCCTTTGAGGATAAGGTTGATGCCGGCATGTACACCCTTGAGGTCGGCCATCATAGATCCCATCATGCCGCCCGGCAGTCCGCACTTGAGCAGTAGCGACGACATGTGTTTGTTGGTCGGGTCCATGAAGTATCCGAGGAAGTCATCCATAAACTCCTGTGTGAGGCTGCGTGCCTTCATGTAGGCATTCATGTTGATGTCGGGCACCTGGAATCCAGCGTCCTTGAGCATGGCCTGCACCGAGATGATGTCCGGGTGCACCTTACCCCACGACAGAGGTTCGATGGCCGTGTCGATGATGTCAGCACCATTCTCACACACCTCGAGTATAGAAGCCATAGAGAGGCCAGGTCCCGAGTGACCATGATATTGCACGATGACTTCGGGGTGGCGTGTCTTGATGTTCTTTACCAGTCGTCCCAGCATCTCGGGTCGTCCTATGCCCGCCATGTCCTTGAGGGCGATCTCCTGTGCTCCCGCCGCGATGAGCGTTTCGGCCAGTTCGGTATAGTATTCTACGGTGTGTACGGGCGAGTGGGTGATGCAGAGCGCAGCCTGCGGTATCATGCCCGCCTCGAGTGCATACTGTATGGAGGGGATGATGTTGCGCGGGTCGTTGAGTCCGCAGAAGATGCGGGTGATATCCGTACCCTGCGCCTTCTTTACCTTATACATGAGTCGGCGCACATCGGCTGGCACGGGAAACATGCGCAGGCCATTCAGGGCGCGATCCAGCATATGAGTCTGTATGCCCGCCTCGTTGAATGTCTTGGTGAAGGTGCGTACTGCCGTATTCGGGTTTTCGCCATAGAGCAGGTTTACCTGTTCGAAGGCGCCGCCATTGGTCTCTACGCGGGCAAAGCATCCCATTTCTACGATGACGGGGGCGATGCGAGCGAGCTGGTCAGCACGGGGTTGGTATTTGCCTGATGATTGGAA
>JAFYMV010000093.1 GCA_017548225.1 Bacteroidaceae bacterium
AGAACTTAGGGCCTGGATTACTAGAATCAATATATGAGAAAGCGCTAATACACGAACTCACACAGAAGGGCATGACCGTCAAGACTCAAGTCGAGGTGGAGATGAATTATAAAGGTGTGAATGTCGGAGAGGGATTAAGATTAGATCTTCTTGTTAACGATGAGCTAATAGTTGAACTTAAGTCTGTCGAAGAACTAAAGCCCGTGCACTATAAACAATTATTAACCTACTTGAAACTAATGAATAAACATGTAGGATTACTAATTAACTTTAATGTCAACGACTTAATGGATGGCATTAAACGAGTAGTTAATGGTTACGAGAAAGAGACCTCTATCCATATCTTAGCAGAGTGATTTTTTAGTCTCACACAAAATACACGGAAAGCACAAAAAGCACACGCTACGCTTGTGCTGGCCTCCGGATGGCCACGCGAGTTTTACGATGCGTGTTTCGTGTTTTTTTGTGAGTTTTGTGTAAGAGAATACATTAATGTGAGATAGAAGTGCGAGATATAAGACTTCTAGATACAATAAAGATTGAGACACAAACCTATGTCAGAAAAAGAAACACCCATCCTCAACGAGCACAACAAGCAGGAATACCCTCCTGCGCATACGGCAGAGCATATACTCAACCAGACAATGGTGCGCATGTTCGGCTGTACGCGCTCTCGTGTAAACCATATCGAGCGCAAGAAGAGTAAGTGCAACTACGACCTCCCCGTATGCCCTACCGAAGAGCAGATACGACAGATAGAAGCCGAAGTCAATCGCATCATTGCAGCAGATATGCCCGTTACCTCACGCTATGTTACACGCGATGAAGTGCCTGCAAGCATCGACCTCAGCAAGTTGCCCACCGACGCCAGCGACACCCTACGCCTAGTCTATGTAGGCGACTACGATGTATGTCCCTGCCTCGGAGCACATGTAGAGCACACAAGCGAGATCGGCAGCTTCCGTATCAGCAGCACCAGCTATGCCGACGGCAACTTCCGCATTGTGTTTCGCGTAGCGGCAGTATAAGTGGTTTCTTTTGATAGATTTGTAGATTGGAATTGGACATAGCATCCATCTCTCAAGATTGATACATCTAATATTTTTCCCTCCGTGAAGAGAACACTACCTTCGCGGAGGGAATATTTTATCTTCACAAAAGACGAATTTCCTCCGCAAAGGGATAGCCCCTACTAAGATTGTATAAACAGCAATATTATAGTATCTCACGACAATCCCTACTGTTGGAGGCTTGCAAAAGCCCTTATTTTTCTTTATATTTCCTCTATAAATCAGCGATGACCTCTCTTGCCTCAAACCGTGACTCATATTGCGAGGGAGTAGGCTTACTGCTGAAACTTATCAACTATGGCGGTAAGTCAGAGGCCTATAAAATCGTTGCAGAGCAGAAGGCTCGCATACCTCGCTGGCCAGCCTTGATAGATGAACTATCAAAGTTAGAGGACTCTTAAGTACTCATCTGCATCTTTTCGCAGCCGATAATTCCGCGGCTGCGATTTTTCAATGGCAGATATTTGTAACCAGCAATTCTCACCCCTAATAAGAAGTTTTCGCCACGCGCATTGCCATTCACCGAGTAAACGATTTTTATTTTTGCCCTGGCAAGGAAGCGAAACCTTCAGGTCGCCGGCCGTATGGGCTGAAGTCAATGTTAGCGTCGGCGCTGGAACGAGTTTTCAATTTTCAACTTTCAAATTTCAATTTGTCCAAACGCTCCCCCAACAGGGATGTAGGCCCGTGTATTCTGCTTGCCTATCACCGCTAACTTACCGGCTTTGACAAAGGCCTTCAACTTGGCGAGCGCAGCATAGCGACTACACTCGCACACATGTTCAAACTCGGAACGTTGTATGCAATGATGAGTGATGAAGAACTCCGCCAAGCGTTTCTCGATGACGGCATCGCTGAGCTGTTTGTTACCCGTAGGACCACCACTCACAATGACTGCACCGCGCATAGTTTGTTGCAACCCTGCACAGGGGCTGAACACGATACGACTCACCTCAATGTCCTTGCTCGTGATATGATCCTCCTTGCGCTTGTTCTTGCAAGTGAGGGCGAGACTGAAGGTGCCGATATGGTCTATCTCCACACGGTTACCATCGAGTAGCGCATCGCCGATGCGCTGTCCCACGGCCTGCAACACGGCAGCCACATCAGATTCAGTGATACTACAAGCACGATTTATATCCTTAGCCAATTGCTCCGTGGTGATGACCTCACTATTCACGATGCTCACCGCCATCGTAGGATTCTTCTTCGTTGACTTGCCTTGCAGGTCATTTCTCACATGGAGTTGGTAGGCTATGGTGCCCGATTTCTTAGTTGCGCTTCCTCGTTTCATAATAATAAGGCCTCTCCCCCCGCCCTCTCCCGGAGAGAGGGAGCTGGCAGGCATTGCGACAGGTTTTGATTTTTTAATTTTTAATTTTCAAAGTTCGTGCCAACGAGTGAAAGTCAAATAGGTTTGAACTATCACAGCGAGTGCAGCCGAACTAAAAACGCATGTTTAATTCATTTATCGTACGATGGTCATCATACAACTGAATGGTGGCGAACAATCAGTTGTTTGATGTTGAGCAGACATGCGTTCGTTGCCCATCGTACGACAACTTTTCTTCATGCAAAATTACAAAAAGACAAAGTGATTTGCAAGCTTTTACACTGCTAAATTATGTTGTTGACTTCGCTTTTCTCGTGTATTACCTTCGCAGTATCAAAGGTTGACAGCGACAAGTCGCAGCTATTAGCCGTTAGCTATCAATGATGACAAAAAAACGCAAAGTTGCCAGTAAGCGTCTGTTGTCTGTTGACCGTTGTCTGTTGACTATATTAACATATAAAACATGAGAAAATTACTACAAAAAGTAAGCAATTGGCTGCGAAGCAGAGTAACAGTCATTGCAAAGGTTAAAGGTGAGAGGTTAAGGATTAACGGAGAACAAAGCGAGGGAAGCGGCCAAGCTATTAACGGTGGTATTGTCTGCACTCCTGCAACTCCTGACCCCTGTACTCCTGAGAGAAATGGTGAACGAAGCGAACCCTTATTGCTCCTCATCGAAGAGTTCATCGACGAGCACTACCGCGTACGCCTCAACACCTTGTCGCAGCAGTACGAGGTGTGCGAGCGCGGCACAGAGCGATGGGTACCCGTGAGCGGCACGCTATGCAACCGTATACTGATGGAGCTGAACCGCGAGGGCATCATCCTCGCCAAACCCTATCTAGTAAAAACAGTAATCGAGGGTGGCACATTGGCCACTCTCTACCACCCTGTACGCAGTTACCTGGAATCATTGCCCGAGTGGGACGGTACAGGACATATCGAAGCCCTTTTCCGCCGCGTGACTGACGATGAGCAGCTGCTCCGTTGGCTGCGCAAGTGGTTCATCGCCATGGTGGCACAGGTAACAGGACGCATGGGTACCTACGGCAACAGCGTGTGCCCCATACTCATCAGCAGTGTTCAGGGCTGGGGCAAGAGTCAGTTTGCCAAACTGCTGATCCCACGTCAGCTCAGCATCTTCTTCACCGACACCTTCAACCTGCAGCAGGAGGATGGCTGCCTGCGTCGCATGACGGCCTACATGCTCATTAATGTAGATGAGATCGACCGTTTTGGCGACCGCCGCATGGCGACATTCAAGAACATGGAGCAGCTCGCCGTGGTGTCGATGAAGCGTGCCTACCACGCACAGATGGAAGAGAAGGAACGCATGGCATCGTTCATTGCCACCAGCAACCGCCGCCACCTACTGGGTGACGAGAGCGGCAGCCGCCGCTTCATCTGCGTGGAGTTGACCCACGCCATTGATGTGGACACCC